>CAZKCY010000029.1:0-12899 GCA_964551155.1 uncultured Marinimicrobium sp.
GTGATTGTCGGCTCGAGCAATGCGGTGAATTTAACCGATGGCCTCGACGGTCTGGCCATCATGCCCACGGTAATGGTCGCCGCCGCCTTGGGGGTGATCGCTTACCTCTCGGGTCACGTCGAGTTTGCGCGCTATTTGCACATCGCGCACATACCGGGTGCCGGCGAGCTGGTGGTGTTCAGTGCGGCGCTTACCGGTGCTGGCCTGGGCTTTCTCTGGTTCAACACTTATCCCGCGCAAGTGTTTATGGGCGATGTCGGCGCTCTGGCGCTAGGTGCGTCACTGGGGGCTATGGCGGTGATTGTTCGACACGAGATAGTGCTGTTTATTATGGGCGGCATTTTCGTGATGGAAACCCTGTCGGTGATTCTTCAAGTGGCCTCTTTCAAACTGACCGGCAAAAGAATTTTTCGGATGGCGCCCCTGCACCATCACTTTGAGCTCAAAGGCTGGCCCGAACCTCGGGTCATAGTGCGTTTTTGGATTATCACCGTCATGCTGGTTTCCTTCGGCCTGGCGACTTTGAAATTACGTTAACTTTTTTCCTTCACCGACAGAAAAGGCAGCAGCACACAGTGTCCACAATGATCGCCACAAGCAGTATCAAAGCCGTCATCGGCGCCGGAATTACCGGCGTTTCGGTGGCGCGCTTTCTGGCGCGTCAGGGGCAGGCGTTTATGCTGTTTGATACTCGCACTGCGCCACCTGCGCTCGAGCAGCTCAAGCGCGAGTTTGGTGCGGCTTTGCAGTTGGGTGAGCTGGACGCCGAACAACTGCTGCTCGCCGAGGAAATCATTGTCAGCCCGGGTGTGCCGCTCAGCTCGCCCGCTTTGGTGGCTGCAAAAAACGCCGGCATTCCGATTCTTGGTGATATCGAACTCTTTGCCCGAAACGCCAAGGCGCCGCTGGTGGCAATCACCGGCTCCAACGCCAAAAGCACGGTTACCACCCTGGTGGGCGAAATGGCCGAGCAAGCCGGTCTGAACGTCGGGGTGGGTGGCAACCTGGGAACCCCGGCGCTGGATCTGCTTGATGATCGGCGCGAACTTTATGTGCTCGAGCTCTCCAGCTTTCAGTTGGAAGCCGTAAACCGGCTCAATGCCAAAGTTGCCACCATCCTCAATATCAGCGCCGATCATATGGACCGCTATCCCAACTTGATGGCCTACCACGCCGCCAAGCTGCGAATTTATTACGGCGCCGAAAAAATCGTCGTGAATCGGCGCGATATATTGACTCATCCGCCCTTGGGCGCCGGGGTCAAACCGATCAGTTTTGGCGGCGCTGCCGAGTTCAATCACTTTGGTCTGCTTGAGAAGGACGACGAGCAATGGCTGGCCTGGCAGTTCGAGCCGCTGGTGCCAGTAGCGGATTTGAAAATCAAAGGCAGTCACAACGTCGACAATGCTTTGGCCGCTCTTGCAATAGGCCATGCCGCTGGCTTACCAATGAGTGCCATGCTCAAAGCTTTGCGGGAATTCTCCGGTCTGGCGCACCGCTGCGAATGGGTTGCCGAGATCAAGGGCGTCGAGTTTTACAACGACTCAAAGGGCACTAATGTCGGCGCGACTCTGGCGGCCATCAATGGCTTGGCGCCCAGTCAAGGCAAGTTGGTGCTCATCGCCGGCGGCGACGGCAAAGGCGCGGATTTTGCTCCTTTGCGCCCGGCGGTGGAAAACAATGCCCGCGCTCTGGTGCTGATTGGCAAAGACGCCGAGCGCATGAGTCGAGAACTGGCCGGCAGTGTCGAGATTGCTAAGGCCTCGAACATGCAAGAGGCGGTGGAGAGCGCCTTTGAGCTGGCCCGAAGTGGAGACCTGGTGCTTTTGTCGCCGGCCTGCGCCAGCCTGGATATGTTTGCCAACTACGAAGACCGCGGGCGCCAATTTTGCGCTGCGGTTAAGGGGTTGAGCCAATGAGTCTGACTAACAAATTAAATAATTTCAGCTCCGCCTCTGTGGGTCGCTTTGATGGCGTTCTGCTGCTGCTGTGGTTGGCTCTGATGTCCATCGGCCTGGTGATGATCGCCTCATCATCCATTGCCTTTGCCACCGAACAATACGGCGACCCCTGGTTTTTCACCAACCGCCACCTTGTTTATATAGTTCTGGGATTAGGTCTCGCCTGCGCCGTCGCCCTGGTGCCGGTGCGGCTCTGGCAGCAGTACAGCGGTTGGTTGCTGGTGGCGGTAATCGGATTTTTGATATTGGTACTGGTGCCCGGTATCGGTAAAGAGGTCAACGGCGCCCGGCGCTGGATCGATCTGGGTTTGATCTCGGTGCAGGTTTCTGAAGTGGCTAAGTTCAGTGCGGTGTTGTTTTTCGCCAGCTATTTCGCCCGTCGGCATCAGGAGTTGTACACCGGCTGGCGCGGCTTTGCCAAACCAGTTTTGGTGATTGGCTTTTTAACCCTGCTGCTGTTGCTCGAACCTGACTTTGGAAGTGCGGTGGTGCTGAGCGCCACGGCTTTTGCGATGATGTTCATTGCCGGCGTCAAGTTGCGCCACTTTTTGTTGTTGGCGGTAGCCGCGGTCGCGGCTTTGGCTCTGGTGGCGGTAACTTCCCCCTATCGCATGCAGCGACTTATCACTTTCCTGGACCCCTGGGCCGATCAGTTCAATACCGGTTATCAGTTGACCCAATCGTTGATTGCCTTCGGGCGCGGCGAATGGTTCGGCCTCGGCTTGGGCAACAGTTTGCAAAAGCTGTTCTTTTTACCGGAAGCCCACACCGATTTTATTTTTTCCATCCTGGCCGAAGAGTTCGGTCTGGTTGGAGTTGTGTGCGTGCTGGGATTGTTCGCAGCCTTGATTTACCGAATCTTTACCATCGCCCGCGCCAACTTGTCGGTTGGAAAACTGTTTGCCGCCTTCGCCACTTTTGGGGTGGCAATCCTGATGACCTTTCAGGTGTTCATCAATATCGGCGTAGCCTCAGGCTTGTTGCCCACCAAAGGGCTGACCTTGCCGTTTATCAGTTACGGTGGCAGCAGTCTTTTGATTGGCTGTGCCTTGATGGCCTTTGTTCTGCGGGTTGACTGGGAACTGCATCGCCAACAAGCGGCACCGGTCGCCGTCAAGCATCGGCGACGGGCCCCCGGGCACAGCTCCAATTTGGCGGAGGCAGCTTAATGGGCAGTCGGGCGCTGAAAGTGTTGATTATGGCCGGTGGCACTGGCGGGCACGTGTTTCCGGCTTTGGCGGTAGCGCGCGAGCTGCAGAGCCGAGGCGTGTCGGTGAGCTGGCTCGGAACCGCCCGTGGCATAGAAGCGCGTCTGGTTCCCGAAGCGCAGATTGATCTGCACCTGCTGCCAGTTCAGGGCGTTCGCGGTCGCGGTATAGCGGGCTTGCTGAAAGCGCCGGCTCTGGTGACTTGGGCGGTTTGGCGAGCTCTGAAACTGGTGCGACAGATTGATCCCGAATTGGTGCTCGGCTTTGGCGGCTTCGCCAGCGGCCCGGGTGGTGTCGCCGCCCGCCTTGCTGGACGGCCTCTGATTATTCACGAGCAAAATGCTGTTGCCGGTACCACTAATCGTTTGCTGGCACGCATTGCAACTCGAATTCTGACGGCTTTTCCGGATGTTTTTCCAGGCGCTAAGGTGGTGGGCAATCCGGTACGCGCAGAAATCACGCAGTTGCCCGCGCCCGAAGAGCGCCTGGGCAAGCGCGAAGGTATTGAGGGGTTTCGGCTGCTGGTGCTGGGTGGCAGCCTGGGCGCTCAGGCACTCAACCAGTTGGTTCCCCAGGGGCTGGCGAAACTGGCTCCCGAACAGCGCCCCCAAGTTCGGCATCAGGCCGGCCGCGACCGTGCTCAGGCCTGCAAGGAGCTATATCGGGAACTCAAAGTGGAAGCCCAGGTGGAAGAATTTATTGGCGATATGGCCGAGGCCTATGGCTGGGCGGATATGGTGATTTGCCGGGCGGGCGCGCTGACGGTGTCCGAGCTTATGGCGGTCGGTGTGGCGGCGCTTCTGGTGCCCTATCCCCACGCCATCGACGACCATCAGAGCCGCAACGCCGAAGTGCTTGAGCAGGCCGGCGCCGCGCGCGTGGTCGCTCAGAAAAATCTCGATGCCGAAACTCTGGCGGCTCTGCTGATGAGCGATTTTGGCAGCGCAGAGCAGCGCATCTATATGGCCCGCAGAGGTCGCCAGCTGGCACAACCTGAGGCCGCTGAGAAAGTAGCCCAACACTGTTTGGAGGTGGCCCGTGGATAAGGCTATTCAATATTACGAAGTACCGGAAATGCGCCGCATCCGCCGGATTCATTTTATCGGTATCGGCGGCGCGGGTATGAGCGGCATTGCCGAAGTGCTGCTCAACCAAGGTTACGAAATTTCCGGCTCGGACTTGAAAGAGTCCAATGTCACTTTGCGTTTGCGCAAGCTTGGGGCCGAGATATTCATCGGCCACTCTGCCGAGAATGTGGTAGGTGCTCATGTGGTGGTGAATTCCAGCGCAGTCAGTGGCAGCAACCCGGAAATGCTCAGCGCCCGCGAGCGGCGCATCCCGGTTGTGCGCCGGGCAGAAATGCTCGCCGAATTAATGCGCTACCGGCACGGGATTGCCGTTGCTGGCACCCACGGCAAAACCACTACCACCAGTTTGATGGCCTCGGTGCTCGCGGCCGCCAATCGGCACCCGACCTTTATCGTCGGCGGTTTGGTGAACAGCGCCGGCAGTAACGCTCAACTCGGAGCCAGCCGCTATCTGGTTGCCGAAGCCGATGAAAGCGATGCTTCGTTTTTACACCTGCAGCCGATGGTGGCGGTAGTTACCAACATCGATGCCGATCACATGGACACCTACGAGGGCGACTTCTCGCGTTTGAAGCGCACCTTTATCGAGTTTCTCCACAACCTGCCTTTCTACGGTTTGGCAGTTGTCTGCGGCGACGACCCAGTGGTGATGGAAATTATTCCGGAAATAGCGCGCCCGGTATTGACCTACGGTTTTGAAGAACACTGCGATTATCGCGCGGTAAATGTGCGCAAAGACAAAACCCGGACCCAGTTTGAAGTTCTGCGGCCCGAGGGCGAGCCGCTCGCCATAGAACTCAATATTCCCGGTATGCATAACGTGCTCAATGCCACCGCGGTAATTGCCGTGGCATTGGATGAAGGCATCAGCGACAGCGCCATCCAGGAAGGCTTGAAACACTTTGCCGGCGTGGGCCGGCGCTTTCAGATTTACGGTAACTATTCGGTCTCAGCCGGAACCGACTCGGCCGAGGAAGGCGATGCCATGCTGGTCGATGACTACGGCCACCACCCGCGCGAAGTCGCGGTTACTATTCAGGCGATTCGCGATGGCTGGCCCGAGCGCCGTTTGGTGATGGTTTATCAGCCGCACCGGTACACGCGCACCAGAGACCTGTACGAAGATTTCGTCGAAGTTTTGTCGTCGGTGGACGTGCTGGTACTGCTGGAAGTTTACAGCGCCGGCGAGGACCCGATACCGGGCGCGGACGGACGCCATCTGAGCCGCAGCATTCGTTTGCGCGGGCAAGTGGAACCGATTTTTGTTGAAGGCATCGACGCGGTCCCGGGAGTCATCAAAGACATAGTCCGACCTGGAGACATAGTCATTACCCAGGGCGCAGGCACAGTGGGCAGTCTGGCCGTCGAACTCGCCAAACGCGAATTGAAGTAGAGGTAGAACTTTGAACAAAGAATCTTTCGATATCGCCATCACAGACGCACTCCGGCAGCAACTGGGGCGCGTCGGTGTGCTGTTTGGCGGTCAATCCTCGGAGCGGGAGATTTCTCTGCAAACCGGCGCGGCCGTCATGGCGGCGCTCGATGAGCTGGGTATCGAATATCTGGGCATTGATGTAGGGCCGACCGCCATTGCCGACATTCAAGCGGCAGAACTTGATCGTGCTTTCATTGCTCTCCACGGGCCGGGCGGTGAAGACGGGCGAATTCAGGCGGTGCTCGAGTACTTACAGATTCCCTATACCGGCAGCGATGTACAGTCCTCGGCCCTGGCTATGGACAAGCTGCGCAGCAAACAGCTTTGGTGCGGCATAGGCTTGCCGACGCCCGAGTACGCAGTGCTCGAAGCCGATTCGGATTTCCCCGGCGTGCTCGAACAACTGGGTGGAGAAGCCATAGTCAAGCCGGCTCACGAGGGCTCGAGCATCGGTATGGCCCGGGTGCAATCGCCCGAGGAATTGGCAGAGGCTTATAAATCCGCGGCGCACTACGATGGCAGTGTACTGGTGGAGCGTTTGATCAGCGGCGGCGAATACACGGTGGCGATTCTCGCGGGCCAGGCACTGCCTCCAATCAAACTCGAGACCGACCATCGTTTTTACGACTTCGATGCCAAGTACCTCGCGGAAGATACTCGCTATCTCTGCCCCTGCGGCTTGCCCAAAGAGCGCGAACAGGAGCTACAGAGTCTGGCACTAAAGGCGTTTTCGAGCCTCGGTTGTCGGGGCTGGGGGCGAGTCGATGTGATGGAAGATAAGGACGGAAAATTTTACCTTCTGGAGGTGAACACTATTCCGGGCATGACCAGTCACAGCCTGGTTCCTATGGCGGCAAAAGCGGCGGGACTGTCTTTTGCGCAGCTGGTGCTGACGATTTTGCGGAACAGTTTGTCGCTTAAATGAAACGATCCAGTAACAAGCCCTTGCCCGCTAGAAGGCAAGTGGCGCCCAGAGGAGCGACGCAAAAAACTGGGCCTAAAACATGGTCGCCGAAGTTGCTGAGGTCATTGCGGGTCGGATTATGCAGTCTGCTGTTTGTAGGGCTGGCGGTAACGGCATATTGGTACGCCAAAGAGCCTCTGGAGCGAGCCCTTAATCGGCCCATAGCGAGTGTGAAAGTAGAAGGCGAGTTTCGCTACTTGGAAAAGCAGAAAGCAGCTGATTTGATCAGTGCGACTTTGGAAGAGGATTTTTTGGAGCTGGATTTACAGCGGGTGAAGTCGGTATTGGAACGCGAGCCCTGGATAGAGAAAGCTTCGGTACAGCGACAGTGGCCCGATGTTTTACGGGTTAGGGTTTACGAGCAACAACCGATAGCGCGCTGGGGAGAAGCGGGGTTTTTGAATCAAAAGGGCGTCATTATCCGAGTTGAAGACGCCCACAAACTGAACGCCTTGCCCTGGCTGGACGGCGAAGATGATCAGGCAGGCAAAGTGATGCGTCAGTATCAGGACATAGCGCCCTTGCTGCGCGCTCGCGGACTGATTCTGACGTCGCTCAAATGCGATCAGCGCAAGTCCTGGAAGATGCAGTTGCAGGACGATATAGAAGTGAATATAGGGCGGGACCTGGTAATGGAAAAAATGAGTCGCTTTATCAGTATTTACGATCGGCAATTGCGGCAGAACTGGTCAGAGGTTGCTTCGGTGGATTTGCGCTACGACAGCGGCATTGCCGTAGCCTGGTCGGGCGAGCAACACAACCGCCAGCAAGAACAGGTCCATTAAGGAATAGCGACACAGGAAACTTTAGAAAACTCATGGAACACAACATTTATTTTTGCGGATTGACTAAACGGGGGCTGCGCAATGGCCAGCACAAATGACAACAAGATGATTGTCGGCCTGGATATAGGTACCTCCAAAGTAGTGGCCATTGTCGGCGCTATTACTCCCGAGGGGCGCCTTGAAGTGGTGGGCATCGGCTCGCACCGATCCAGCGGCTTGAAGAAGGGCGTGGTGGTGAATATCGAATCGACCGTACAGTCGATCCAGCGCGCGGTGGAGGAGGCCGAGCTGATGGCCGGCTGCCAGATTCATTCGGTCTATGCCGGCATCGCCGGTAGTCATATCCGCAGCCTCAACTCCCACGGCATTGTCGCCATACGGGATAGAGAAGTTTTCGCTCAGGATCTGGAACGGGTGATTGACGCCGCCCAGGCGGTGGCGATTCCTGCCGATCAAAAAATTCTGCACATACTGCCGCAGGAATTTTTAATCGACGAGCAGGAAGGTGTTAAGGAGCCCTTGGGCATGTCCGGGGTGCGCCTGGAGGCCAAAGTGCATTTGGTAACTTGCGCGGTCAACGCCGCTCAGAATATCGAAAAATGCATTCGCCGCTGCGGCCTGGAAGTGGAAGACATCATTCTCGAGCAGTTGGCGTCGAGCTACGCGGTGCTGACCGAAGACGAAAAAGAGTTGGGCGTATGCGTGGTTGATATCGGCGGCGGTACCACCGACATAGCCATCTTTACCGACGGCGCTATTCGTCACACCGGTGTGATCCCAATCGCCGGCGATCAAGTCACCAACGATATCGCCATGGCGTTGCGTACGCCCACGCCGCACGCCGAGGAAATCAAGATTAAGTACGCCTGCGCCCTGGCCAAGCTCACCGGCCCCGATGAAACCATCAAAGTGCCGAGCGTAGGCGATCGTCAGCCGCGCGACTTATCTCGGCAGGCCTTGGCGGAAGTGGTTGAACCGCGCTATGACGAGCTGTTTACTTTGGTGCAGGCCGAACTGCGCCGCAGTGGTTTCGAGGACTTGATCGCGGCCGGCATAGTGCTGACCGGGGGCACCTCAAAAATGGAGGGCGTGATCGAACTGGCCGAGGAGATTTTTCATATGCCCGTGCGCCTAGGTGCGCCGCAACACGTTCGCGGGCTCTCGGACATAGTCAATAATCCGATTTATTCGACCGGTGTGGGGCTTCTGCTCTACGCCATGAAACAGCAGCAAGAGGGGAGGGTTTCTACGCATGTTAAAGAAAACGAAAGCTCCTGGTTCGAGCGTCTGAAAAAACTTTTTCAAAACAACTTTTAATTAATTTACACCTAATTATTTTACTTCAAGCTAGCAAGGGGAAAGGATATGTTTGAACTCGTAGATAATATTCCGCAAAACGCCGTGATAAAGGTTATCGGTATCGGCGGTGGCGGCGGAAATGCCGTCAAACACTTGATCGACAGCAACGTCGAAGGCGTAGAGTTCATTTGCGCCAACACCGATGCTCAGGCGTTGAAAAACGTCGATTCGCGCACCGTTCTGCAACTGGGTCACAACATGACCAAGGGGCTGGGCGCTGGCGCCAATCCCGAAGTGGGTCGTCAGGCGGCCATGGAAGATCGCGAACGTATTGCCGAAGTACTGCGCGGCGCCGATATGGTATTCATAGCCGCTGGCATGGGTGGCGGTACCGGCACTGGCGGTGCGCCGATTGTTGCCGAAGTCGCGCGCGATCTGGGTATTTTAACGGTCGCCGTGGTCACCAAGCCGTTTCCTTTCGAAGGCCGCAAGCGCATGGTAGTGGCCGATGCCGGCATCAAGGAGCTGCAGGAGCGGGTCGATTCGCTGATCACCATTCCCAACGAAAAACTGCTTTCGGTTCTGGGTAAATCCACCAGTTTGCTGGACGCGTTTAAGGCGGCCAATAACGTACTGTTGGGTGCGGTTCAGGGCATCGCCGATTTGATCATCCGCCCAGGCATGATCAACGTCGACTTTGCCGACGTGCGCACGGTTATGTCTGAAATGGGCATGGCGATGATGGGTACCGGTTACGCCACCGGCGAAAACCGCGCCCGGGAAGCGGCCGAAGCGGCGATTCGCAGCCCCCTGCTGGAAGACGTCAACCTCCAGGGCGCGCGCGGAATCTTGGTCAACATCACCGCTGGTATCGATCTGTCACTGGGAGAATACTCCGAAGTGGGCAACACCATTGAAGAGTTCGCCTCCGCCGACGCCACTGTGGTTGTGGGAACTGTTATCGACCCCGAGATGTCTGATGAACTGCGGGTTACTGTGGTTGCCACCGGTCTGGGTGTCAATGCCCGCGAAGAAAAGCCCGCCAACTCAACCAAAGTGGTTGTAGACAACACCCGCCGCAGTAACGGCCAGGTAGATTACAGCGCCTATGACCGACCCACGGCAATTCGCAACAAAGGTCAGGCGGCGTCAGCAGCGGCGGCTCCAGCTGCCGAGAAAGACATGGACTTCTTGGACATTCCGGCGTTTTTGCGTCGTCAGGCAGACTGACGGTCGGTGACCTGCCGAAGAGGCTTTTACTCCCCTTAAAAACCTCTTCGGTGCTGGCTCCGTGGAACCAGTTCGCGGTTTCGAGTAAAGATTGAGTAAAGGGGGCCAAATTGGTGCAATCGGTCGCCTAGAAAGTGGTTGCATTGATAGTTGTTTGGTACTATAGGCGCCTTTAATAGTCATGTTGCTGCGAATGCTTCGCACTTGCATTTAGTTGCCTGAAGCACGCGACGCAAATCACCACACGCAAAGAAGGTAGGTCAAACACACTAATGATCAAACAGCGCACTCTCAAGAATGCCATTCGTGCTACAGGCGTAGGCCTGCATACCGGCCAGAAAGTTTATCTGACTCTGCTGCCGGCCCCCATTGACGCTGGAATCATCTTTCGTCGCGTGGATCTGGATCCCGTGGTCGAAATTGAAGCCAAAGCGGAGAACGTAGGCGACACCACTCTGTCCACCAGTCTGGTGAAGGGAGACGTTAAAGTCTCTACCGTAGAACATTTGCTTTCGGCCATGGCAGGCTTGGGAATCGACAACGCAATCGTCGAAGTAAGCGCGCCCGAAGTCCCCATTATGGACGGCAGTGCGGGACCATTTGTGTTTTTGATTCAGTCTGCGGGTATTCAAGAGCAGGCTGCGGCCAAGAAATTTATTCGGATCAAAAAGCCCGTTACGGTTCAGGATGGCGATAAAACCGCCAGCTTCCTGCCTTTTGAAGGTTTTAAAGTGTCGTTTTCGATCGAATTCGACCACCCGGTCTTTGCCGGTCGTGCGTTGTCCACCGAAGTCGACTTCTCCAGTACGTCTTTTGTTAAAGAAGTCAGCCGCGCGCGCACCTTCGGTTTTATGCATGAAATCGAATATTTGCGCTCCAAGGGTCTGGCCAAAGGCGGCAGCGTCGACAACGCCATCGTGGTTGACGATTACCGGATTCTGAACGAAGACGGTCTGCGTTACGAAGACGAATTCGTCAAACACAAAGTATTGGACGCCATCGGAGATCTCTATCTGCTGGGCAATAGTCTGATCGGCGAATTCAAGGCCCATAAGTCGGGTCACGCGCTGAACAACAAATCCCTTCGACAGTTGATCGCTCAGCGTGACGCTTGGGAAGTCGTGACTTTTGACGACGAAAACGCAGCGCCTATCTCTTATATGAAGCCGCTCCTGACGGTTTAATCTCGCTGCAATGTCTGCCCCGATTCTAGTAATCGGCCAGTCTCTCGCTGAGAGGCTGGTTGCCAGGGTTGGCAATTTCGGTATTTCTATGCCATATTTCGGCTTCTGATTTGAAGGGAAGCTCGAAAATCTGTTCGTTTTCGCTTCCAATCCCTTGAATTAGCTCGGAAATCGCCGAGCTTTTTTAAGATGATTTAACTTTATTGTGCATAAGCGGTGCGGGTTTGCGCCCTTTTAATATAAGTAATAGCAATAAAGTGTCGACTGGTACTAGGCGCTAAAGCTACAAAAACGACTAAAATTCTTTCTATGAAGATCATAATCGTCAGCAAAAAACACGGCCAGGCTCGCAGTTTCACCCTCGGTGGGTGGACGCGTGCACTGCTGTCGGTGTGTTTGCTGGGGATTCCCGTGACTGCCGCCGGCTTTCTCGGCTATAGCTGGTTAGTAGAGCAGGGCGAACGCAGTGACGTTTTCACCGCCGAAACTCGCCAGGCCTGGGAGGCTGCACTGGCCGAACAGAAGGCCCAGGTCGAAGAAACCCGTACTCAGGCTCAAACTCAGGTCGCTGCTCTAACTCTGCGCATGGCGGAGCTACAAGCCCGTCTGATGCGTCTAGACGCGCTGGGCGAACACCTGACCACCATTGCCAATCTGGATCAGGGCGAGTTCGATTTCAGCCAGCCCCCCGCTTTGGGCGGCCCGGAAATCGGGACCATGGGCGACCCTTACTCTCCACCAGATTTCATCAACATTATCGATCAACTCTCCAGCCAGATCGAAAACCGCGAGCAACAGCTCGCAACTCTCGACGCCCTGTTGGCCAAGCGCAAACTTCAAGAAGATATCTTCCTCGCTGGCCGGCCTATTAAGAAAGGCTGGATGTCGTCCCGTTTCGGTCGGCGCACCGATCCCTTCAGCGGTCAGGTAGCCTGGCATGGCGGCGTGGATTTCGCGGGTAAAGAGGGTTCGGAAATTATTGCCGTGGCGGCCGGGGTGGTAACCTGGGCTGAGGAACGGCACGGCTACGGCCAGATGGTCGAAATCAATCACGGCGGTGGTTTCACCACCCGCTATGCTCACAACAAAGAAAACCTGGTTAAGGTGGGTGATGTGGTCAAAAAAGGCCAGATCATCGCGCTCATGGGATCCAGCGGCCGCTCTACCGGCCCCCATGTGCATTTTGAAGTCTACAAGAATGGGCGAGCGGTCGATCCCGCCACCTATATTCACCGCGCCAGTCGCTGATTTTCCTCTCTGCCCAGGTCCCTGGGCTCTCTGCTTTTCACTCTTCGGTGCCGCCGAGGAGTAAACTATCTGTTTATTCGCCATTTTATCTAATTACGGTATTTCTCATGATCGGTAAGTTAACCAAAGCAGTGTTCGGCTCCAAGAATGAGCGCGAACTCAAGCGTATGCGCAAAGTCGTCGCCCGGATTAATGTTCTGGAAAGCGACATGGAACAGCTCAGTGATGAAGCTCTGAAAGCCAAAACCACGGAATACCGGGATCGCTTCAAGGCTGGCGAAACTCTGGATCAGTTGCTGCCGGAAGCCTTTGCCACAGTGCGCGAAGCCAGCCGCCGGGTATTGGGGCTACGCCACTTCGATGTCCAGATGATTGGTGGTATGGCCCTGCACGAAGGGCGCATTGCCGAAATGCGCACCGGTGAGGGTAAAACTCTGGTATCTACCTTGCCTTGTTACCTGCATGCGCTGACTGAGCAAGGCGTGCATGTGGTCACC
>CAZKCY010000030.1:0-2248 GCA_964551155.1 uncultured Marinimicrobium sp.
CTCTAAACGGTGTGGTCTATTCGGATTCGGTACGCATTGGCGGGGACCGGTTTGACGAAGCCATCGTCAATTATGTGCGCCGGCATTACGGCAGCGTGATTGGTGACGCAACCGCCGAACGCATCAAGCAGGAAGTCGGCTGCGCCTTTGCCGGCAGCGAAGTACGCGAGATCGATGTGCGCGGCCGCAACCTGGCCGAAGGTGTGCCGCGCAGCTTTACCCTCAATAGCGACGAGATTCTTGAAGCCCTGCAGGAGCCTTTGGCCGGCATAGTGCAGGCGGTCAAGAGCGCGCTTGAGCAGTCGCCTCCCGAATTGGCATCGGACATCGCCGAAAGCGGCGTAGTGCTGACCGGGGGCGGCGCTTTGCTGCGCGACATAGATCGGCTGCTGTCCAACGAAACAGGTCTGCCATTCGTGATCGCCGAAGACCCGCTGACTTGTGTGGCGCGCGGCGGTGGTTTGGCAATGGAAATGATGGACAAGCGCAATATCGACTTATTGTCTTCCTAAGTCTGGCCTGAAAAGGCGAACTCAAGTTCGCCTAATGCCCGGCTCAGGATGGGCGTTTCTTTTTAAGAGTCTTTTAAAATAGATCGCAGCTCAGAAGCCAAGTAGATCGTCGATATTAGACCATCGTCAAGTCCGGAGAGGTCGCCATTAAAACCCTGTTCACCAAAGGCCCCGCGGTCGCATCGCGCGCGCTGATATTCAGTGTGGCAGCGGTGGGCCTGATTCTGGTCAGCCTCTATACCGACTGGTTGGCGCCGGTGCGGACTCAGTTGGGCGCCATTGCTACCCCCTTTTACTGGGTTACCAATATCCCTCAACGGATCGAGGAATGGGGCGAGGATACCTTCATCTCCCGGGCCGAGCTGCAAAGCGAAAATGAAGCCCTGAAAACCGAGCTGCTGATTCACCGGCGCAAGCTTCAGCAAATGGCCGCTCTGGCGGCGGAGAATTTGCGCCTGCGCCGATTGCTCAATTCCAGCGATATGCTCCAAGACAACGTCCTGATTGCCGAGTTGATCGGTATCTCCCCCGACCCTCTGAGCCACGCTCTGGTCATAGACCGGGGTTTGGCGGACGGCGTCTATGAAGGCCAGGCGGTGCTGGATGCCTTTGGGTTGATGGGGCAGGTGGTCGAAGTTCATCCCAACAGCAGCCGGGTGCTCTTGATTACCGACAGCAGTCACGCTTTGCCGGTGCAGATCAATCGCAACGGCGTGCGGGCGATTGCCGAGGGGACCGGCGATTTGAACCGGCTGCGGCTGCGCCATGTTTCCAATACCACCGATATCCGCCCCGGAGACCTGTTGATCAGCTCCGGTCTGGGGGAGCGCTACCCCGCCGGCTATCCGGTTGCCGAGGTCGAAGAAGTACTCCGCGATCCCGGTCAATCCTTTGCCACAGTTTTTGCCCGCCCGCGAGCTCAACTGGATCGCAGTCGCCATTTGCTGTTGGTGTTCGGTGCCGAATCGCCTTCCCTAGTTGAGGAAGACTGAGGTGCTGGGAGGTCACAACCGCTGGCTGATTGTGGCGAGTTTGCTGGTGGCCATGCTCGTGGCGATCTATCCTCTGCCGCTCGACTGGCGCTGGTGGCGGCCTGAATTTGTGCTTCTGGTAATCATCTACTGGATTCTGGTGTTGCCCGAGAATATGAGCCTGACGTTATTCTGGCTGTTGGGGTTGATGCAGGATCTGATCGAAGGCGTACCCCTGGGTCAACATGCCTTGGGCGTCGTTATCGTCTCTTACATCTGCCTTCAGTCCTATCAGAGAGTGCGCAACTACGGTCTTTGGCAGCAGGCTTGTTGGATCTTCGTTCTGGTGGGCATCAGTCAACTGACTGCCAACTGGGTGTACACTATGGCCGGTGGTCGAGCGCCGGGACTCTACTTCCTCTATCCCGCGTTGACCAGTGCGTTTATGTGGCCGCTATGCTGTCGGTTGTTAGATCGGTTGCGCCAGCGCTATGCCGTGGCCTGAATCAACAGAAATATTAACCATGTCTGACTTATACCTAGCCTCTCAATCTCCGCGCCGGCGCGAGTTGCTGGCCCAAATTGGTGTGGATTTTACCGTCCTGCCAGTTTCCGTCGAAGAAGCTCCGGAGCCAGGCGAGCCCCCGGAGAACTATGTTCAGCGCTTGGCGCTGGATAAAGCACGTGCCGGCTGGGCCAGAGTCAAGGCCGATGGACTGCCTCAACAACCTGTGCTCGGGGCGGATACAATTGGCGTGCTCGAGG
>CAZKCY010000030.1:2258-12850 GCA_964551155.1 uncultured Marinimicrobium sp.
CTCTCGACCTGGAGCACGGCGCCGCCATGCTGCACCGCCTTTCCGGAGCGCGACATCAAGTGTTGAGCGCAGTGGCCATCTGCGATGGCGTGGCGGAACAGGTGCGCTTGTCGGTCACTGAAGTGGAATTCCGCCCGCTTACCGATAAGGAAATCCGCACTTATTGGCACACTGGCGAGCCGGCCGATAAAGCCGGGGGCTATGCCATTCAGGGCCTGGGCGCGGTGTTTGTGCGCAGCCTGCAAGGCAGTTATACCGGCGTGGTGGGCTTGCCGCTTGAGGTTACCCTCGAGCTGTTGCGCGATTTTCAGGTGCCCTGGTGGCAAGCGGCTGGTGGGGACCGCGGGTGAGCGAAGAAATCCTGATCAATGTCTCTCCGGTAGAGACCCGAGTGGCGCTGGTGGAAAACGGCGTCGTGCAGGAACTGCACCTTGAACGCAGCCACAACAAAGGCTTTGTTGGCAATATCTACAAAGGCAAAGTAGTCCGGGTTCTGCCCGGTATGCAGGCGGCCTTTGTGGACGTGGGCCTGGCACGCACCGCCTTTATTCACGCCGCCGATATGGCCGAAACTTCTCTCTCCCAAGAGGGGCGGCGCGCCGAGGTGCCCGATATCCGCACCCTGGTGCGCGAGGGCCAGACGCTGCTGGTTCAGGTCAGCAAGGACCCAATCAGCAGCAAAGGCGCGCGCTTAACCACTAACTTGAGTTTTTCGTCCCGCTATCTGGTTTACCTGCCCAACAGCAGTCATATTGGCGTCTCGGCGCGCATTGAAGATGAAAACGAGCGGGAGCGTTTGCGCGTTCTGGTGGAGCAGCTGGCCGCCGAACAGCAGGTACCCGGCGGCTTTATTCTGCGTACCGTTGCCGAGGGCGCCAGCGGCGAATCCCTGGCTTCGGACATCGCCTTTGTGCAAAAGCTCTGGACCGAATTTCAGCGCACCAGTGCCAGTGCTCAGGTGGCGACGGTAATCCACACTGATATGCCGCTGTATTTGCGGGCCCTGCGGGACTTGGCGCGTGCCGGGCTGGAGAAAATTCGGGTCGATTCGCGCGAAAGCTGGCAGAAAATGCGTGACTTCGCCGGTAACTACTACCCCCAGCTGACCGAGCTTATCGAGCTCTACCAGGGCGAACGGCCGCTGCTGGATTTGTACGGGGTCGAGGATGAAATTACCCGCGCGCTGGAAACCCGAGTGCCGCTCAAATCCAATGGTTATTTGATTATCGAGCAAACCGAGGCCATGACCACGGTGGATGTTAATACCGGAGCATTTGTCGGCCGGCGCAATCTGGAAGAAACCATCTTCAAGACCAACATGGAAGCCGCCAGCGCTATAGTACGCCAACTGCGGCTGCGCAATCTGGGCGGCATCATCGTTCTCGATTTTATCGACATGCAGGACCCCGAGCACGAGCGCCAAGTGCTCCGTACCTTAGAAAAGGCCTTGGAAAAGGATCACGCCAAAACCAATATCACCGGCGTGTCGGAGCTCGGCCTGGTGGAAATGACCCGCAAGCGCACCCGCGAATCCCTCGGCCAGCTGCTGTGCGAGCCCTGTCCCTTGTGCCAGGGCAGCGGTCAGATCAAATCGCCCGAAACTGTCTGCTATGAAATCTTTCGAGAAATTCTGCGCGAGGCGCGCGCCTACGCCCAGCACAAGTTTCTGGTACTAGCCTCGCAACTGGTGGTCGATCGCCTGCTGGATGAGGAGGCGGTTCACGTAGCCGATCTGGAGGCATTTATTGGCCGCACCATCGAATTTCAGGTCGAAAGTTTGTTTACTCAGGAGCAATACGACATTGTATTGGTCTAATCTTGCAATATCTTTGTACCCAGATCCCGAATTTTCTCGCAAAACCACTGCTGTAGCAGCGGTTGCGGCTGTTTTTACCATTTAAGGATACCTTCACTCCATGGCAGCTGCGCTACGCTACCTGGTGAAAAAGTTTTACGTGCTCTGTGCTGTGCTCCTGATAGGTTTGGCAGTGCTGGTTCAGTGTGGGCGCAGTTTCGCTCCGCTGGTGGAGAAGTATCCCAACGAGCTGGCCCAGTATCTGTCCAGCCAGTTGGGTATGGAGATCCGTTTTGAATCGATTCGGGCCGATTGGCAGGGCCTGAAACCCAGCCTGGAAGTGGACGAGCTGATCATAGAGCAGGAGGGGCGGCGGCTTCTGGCGGCTCAAAGCGCCTATCTCAGGCTTGATCTGCTAGGCAGCCTGAGGCATCTGCAACTGGCCTGGGGTAAAATTCAGCTGCGCGGCACCCGTTTGAGCCTGAGCCAAAACCCCGATGGCGGTTGGGGTCTTCCAGGCACCGGTCAAGCACAGCCCGGCCTGGCCCCCGAAGACTTGCTGACTTTGGTGGAGTTAGGCACTCGGGTGGAGTTTCAGGACACCCACATAGCGCTGACCTTTGCTGATCAGCGCCGTCTGGCCTTTGTGGCTCCCTCCCTGTTGCTGGAAAATCGCGGTGATTTCCATCGCCTTTCGCTCGAGCTCGACTTGGAAGAGGCTGACGCCGGTATCAGCGCGGTGATCGAAGGGCGCGGCAGCCCCGGTGATCAGCGCGCTTTCCAAACCCGCGGTTATCTGGAGCTTCGTCAGCTGCCCACCGAACAGCCCTTTAATGCTCTAGAGCAGCTGTACCAGGGCGAGGTGCAATATCAGGACTGGTACCAGAACGCCCGAGCGAACGCCCGCATCTGGTTTCAAAGCCTGCCCCAGGGCCAGGGCTATTCGGTAACTGGTCAATGGAAACTTGAAGATCTTTCGTTGCCGCTCAAAGACCAAATGCTCACCCAACTCTCCAGTGATTTGACCGGCAGTTGGGTTAGAAGTGGCCAATGGCAGTTGGGGCTGCAGGAACTACACGCCCAGTGGGGCGAGCAGCAGCTGAGCCCGATCAATTTGGCTACCGCGGTAGCCGGCCCGCAAGCTCCAGTCCAGATAATGATGGATCGCCTTAACCTTGAATACTGGACCAATTTGCTGGACCAGGTGGGCGTGCTGGGCGAAGGACGTTTGCAGCAAGTGGTGCGAACCTTGGCGCCGCGCGGACGGCTGCTTAACCTCCAGCTCAGTTTGCCGCGCGAAGGTTTTAAGAATTGGCAACTGACCGCCGAGCTCGATCAGTTGGTAGTTAACCCTTGGGAGGGCGTACCGGGTTTCACCGGTGTGGACGGCTTTGTAAATGCCGATCAGAAAGGCGGCCGACTGGATTTAAACAGCCAGTCTGGCTTCAGTATGCATTTCGCCAAAACCTATGCTGCGCCTATGGCGTATCAGAGCGCACGCGGCCAGGTTGCCTGGTATTTGGCCCCTGAAGACAACCAGTTGTATGTCAACTCAGGGCCGATTAAGTTGGAAGCTGAGTTGGAATCTGCGACCGGTCATTTTTGGCTGTCTATGCCCTGGCAGCGCAACACCGGCGATATCGATCTGTTCTTGGATATCCAAGCCCAGCGTATGGCCGCGGGGCTCTATGCCAAATATCTACCGCAAAATTTGCCGCCCGGTTTGCGCCGCTGGCTTGACGATAGCTTAGGCAATAACAATAGCGGGCGAGTTACTCAGGGCAGTTTCTTGTTTCGCGGCACTTTGAATACTCCCAACCCCCTGGCGCGCACACATCAGCTGCGGTTGGCGTTTGAAATCACCCGGCTGAAATATCATCCCGACTGGCCCCAGCTCACCGAGGTGAGCGGGCAGTTGTGGCTCGATGATGTCGAGCTGGATGCGACGCTAACCCAAGGTGAAATTTACAACAGCAAAATCGAAACAGCCCAGGTTCACATGGGACCCAACCCCGATGGCGAGGGACCACTGCTCAGCATAGAAGGCCAGGTGGACGGCATTGCCAGCGACGGTCTGCGGCTGCTGCGCGAGAGCGCGCTGCGCCGCTACATCGGCGATCACATGGACACTTGGTACGCCCATGGCGACTTGGAAGCCAGCCTGTCACTGACTGTGCCGCTGGTCGAGGGCGCGCCGGGTCGGCGCGAACAGCTGACTTTGAACTTGAATGCTCCCAAAGTCGCCATGGACAATTTCAACTTGGAAATGCGCGACTTGAAAGGCGAAATTCACTACAGCAGTGAAGCAGGCCTGAAGGCTGAGTCGCTTAGCGCGGTATTGTTCGACCAGCCGCTTCAGGCCTCGATTACCAGTGCTCAGTCCACCGAAGGCGTGCCTCAAACTATTCTGGAATTAAATGGCGCGGCTGAAATAGATCGACTGATCCAGTGGACCCAGCGCCCGGAGCTGAAATTTTTATCCGGCAAGCTGGACTACCAGACGCGCATCGAATTGAATCACCGGCCCGAAGATGCTTCGAGCGCGGACCAGCGGGTAGCCGCGCTCTCGGTGCGCAGCGACCTGCAAGGTGTCGCCGTGGACCTGCCCGCGCCTTTGGGAAAGCAGGCTCAACCAGCCCTGCCTCTACAAGTGAACATGATTTTCGGGCGCCAGACGCTGCTGCTCGATGTGCACTACGCCCAACTGGCTCAGGCACTGCTGCAACTGGACGCTGAGGACTACAGCCTGCTGCGCGCTAATCTGGCGCTCAATCAACCCGCCAGTTTGCCGGGCGAACCCAGTTTGCGTTTAAGTGGCCGTCTAGAACAGCTCGATATCGACGCCTGGCAGTCAGTCTGGCAGCGCTATCTGGCCTACACCCAAACCTCTGCAACAGACTCTGAAGTTCGGGAGACCATGCCCCTGGACCCATCGCTGCTGTTGGCGGCTGACCTGACCCTGGGTGAATACCAACTCGGCCCCTTGACCCTGAAAGAGCTTGAGCTCGATCTGGAGTCACGCCCCGACGGCTGGTTTCTCAGCTTGGCCAATGACAGGATCAAGGGCGATTTGCGCTGGTATGCCAATGAGCGGCCGCTGGAGCTGGACCTTGACTACCTGCACCTGGAACCGGAGCTGTTCGTCAGTCTGGATCAAAGTGCCGAACAGCGTGCTTTCGACCCGCGTGAACTGCCCGCGGCCCAAGTGGACCTAGCGCAACTCAGTATCGCTGATGAAGACTATGGCAGCTGGTCATTTAGGCTGCTTCCAGACCAGGAAGGCGCCCATATCGAAGCGCTCGTTGGCGGGCTCAAGGGCCTGAAGTTCGGCGGACTCGACGGAGAGGAGGGCGCCCGGCTGGACTGGCTTTACGACGACCAGGGACAACAGCAAACCCGTTTCTCGGGCTTGATTATGGCCAACAATATGGCCGATGTCATGCGCGCCTGGGGCCAGCCCGAACTGATTGAAAGCCAGAGCGCCAGCTACAGTGCCCAGGTGCACTGGCGGGGTGGTCCGCGTCGTTTCAGTCCGGAAAATCTGGTGGGCGATCTGGTGTTTGAATTGCAGGAAGGTCGCTTCGCGCGCAACCCGGCAGGCGGTAGCGACGGCCTTTTGAGGCTCTTTGCGGTGCTCAACTTCGACTCTCTGGCGCGCCGGTTGCGGCTGGATTTTTCCGACCTTTACCAGAGCGGCTTGGCCTACGACAGCATTCAGGGCCAGGCGCATTTTGATCGCGGTCAAGTGGAGTTTCGCGAACCTTTGCAAGTGCGCAGTCCCTCCAGCCGGCTGCAGCTGGTCGGTCGGGTAGATTTGAATGAGGAAACTTTAGACGCCCGTTTGGTGGCCACTTTGCCGGTAGCGGGTAACTTAACCTTCTTGACGGCCTTGGCCGCGGGACTTCCGGCCGCAGCCGGTGTCTATATAGTCAGCAAATTGTTCGAGAAGCAGGTCGACCAGGCCACCAGCATCAGTTACCGCATTCGGGGGGACTGGGATGATCCGAAAATCAAGTTTGATCGAATGTTTGAAGGCGATGTCAGTTTGGACGGGCAGCAAGACTGAGAGCTGAACTGATATCGATCGATACCTCAACCGGAGCGCTGCGCTATGGTTAATGCCGTCTTTCGAATTGGCCTATTCGCGATTTTACCGATTTTATGCCTGAACACCTCGGCACAAGAGGATTCGGGCTCCGCTGATCCCGAGCTGGCTCAGGCCAAAGATTGGATCGAGCAACAGAAAAACCTCGACCAGATCACCGAGGATACCTGGAAAAAACTACTGACCCCAGAGCAGTACCACATTCTCTGGGAAGAGGGCACTGAGCGGCCCTACAGTGGCGATTTGCTCGATAACAAACGCGCCGGCGTCTACCTCACAGCCGGCTGCAAGATCCCAGTATTCAGTTCAAAGCACAAATACGACTCGAAAACCGGTTGGCCTAGCTTTTGGCGGCCGCTGAACAAAGACAACATTGAATTGAAAGATGATTACAGCTGGTTTGGCCGCAAACGCATCGAAGTGGTGTCGGCCTGTGGCGAGCATTTGGGGCATGTATTTGAAGACGGCCCCGAGCCAACCGGATTGCGCTACTGCATCAACTCGGACGCGCTGGTATTTGTTCCCGCTGAACAGTGGGATGGCCCTCTTGAATAAAAGCCCATATCCGATCAACGCAAAAAAGCGGCCACCCCAATAAAAAACCGGCCCGCCCTTCGAAAAGGGCAGGCCAAAAAGAAAAACTAAAAGACGCTGGGACTATAAAAGCTGGTGCTACTTACTGGCGAGCTTAAATTCGCGAATCGCCTGGTTGAACTGTTCGGCGTATTCCTTCAGGGCCCGCTCTTCTTTGCGCAGTTCAGCGCTGCCCAGACCGGCGCAATTCAAATAAGCGGTGTAAGAGCTCACATACGCTTTTACTTCGTTGTTCGACTTGACCATCTGCGCGGTTACCGCGGTCAGCGGATCGGGAATCTCAGGTTTGTTGGCAGGCGCTTCACAGGCCAGGGCGGGAAGGGCGAAACAAGCACTGAACGACAGGGCCACAACTAATTTCTTGATCATTTTCTACATCTCACTTTTGGTTCGATCAGGGCGCCTCTTTGGCTACCATCGGATCTGATCGAAATGACAAAACTTCCCCCACCTTGCTCTCAAACCCCAAAGGGTTTTGCGCGTTTTCCGGCCAAGCTGGAGAACTGAATACCGGGAGGATTCTGCCATTAAACGCCTTAAAGCGGGTCAATTTTTATGGAATTTTTTGTTCTCGATTTGAGGAAAAAAGCGCCATGCCGTTATTAGAACGGCGCTTTAAAGGCGGGGCGCGATTGTCTTTTGACGTTTGCTCTTTAATGGCCGGAGCGAGCCGGGAAACGTCAAAAATTTGTGCTGTTTGACGCTTCCGGCTCGGTTTACCGATCAGGGCTTATAAAAGTCTAGGAATCCAAAACGCCCAGTTTCACCAATAGCTCCCGACCGGGAAAACCATCGGCAATCATGCCGTTCTGGTCCTGAAAGTTGCGAATTGCCTTGCGGGTTGCCGGGCCCAAAATGCCGTCAACTGCGCCTGTGTCAAAACCTCGTTGCTGCAAAGTTTCCTGCAGCTCGATTACCTGATCGCGGCTCAATTTCGGTGCGTCCTCGGGTGGCTGTTGTTCAAGGCCGCCGGCCCCAGCGATTCGATCGGCCAGATGGCCTACCGCAATAGCGTAGAACTCCGACTGATTCCAACCCATAATGGTTTTAAAGTTTTTGTACACCAAAAACGCCGGACCTTCGTGACCGGAGGGCACCAATAGCGAGGCTTCCATATCGGCCTGGGGCAGGGGTGAACCGTCGGCGCGGCGCACGCCCAATTCGCTCCAACGCGCGAGCGGCTTGCGGGTATCCAGACCGGCCTCCATATAGGGAAAGTTCTCCGGCAATTTCACTTCCCGGCCCCAGCGGGTTTCTTCATCCCAGCCCAGGTTGCTCAAAAAGTTGGCCGCTGAGGCCATGGCATCCGGCAGACTGCCCCAAAGGTCGCGGCGCCCGTCCTGATCGTAATCCACGGCGTAGCGCACAAACACCGAAGGCATAAACTGTACATGACCCATAGCGCCCGCCCAGGAACCTTCCATTCGTTCGGCGGCTACCGCGCCTTCGTCGATAATGCTCAAAGCTGACATCAATTCCCGGGTGAAATAATCACTGCGCCGGGGGTCACAGGCCAGAGTGGCGAGCGAGTCCAGCACCGACATCTTGCCAAAGAAGCTGCCAAAATTGGTTTCCAGCCCCCAGAAGGAGACCAGGTAGGGCGCCGGCACGCCATATTCTTTGGCGACCTTTTCCAGCAATGGCCGGTGCTGGGCCAGCAATGCCCGACCCTGGGCCACGCGAAATTCGGTAACCCGCTTGCCAAAGTAGTCTGCGAAAGTCGTAGTAAATTCGGGCTGGCGCCGGTCCAATTCGATCACCCGCTCGGAATACTCCACTTTGGCCAAGCTTTGCTCTATGGCCTGCTGAGAGATGCCCTGCTCCTGAGCCGTTTCACTCAACCGAGACACACAGGCCGCGAACTCCTCGGAAGACATAAACTCGCTTTGATCGGCCTGGGCCTTCGCCGAGGCCTTGGCGGCGAGCGAAGGCACCGATAAGCCTGCCAATAGGGAAAAGCCCAGACCGGCGATCAGGGGTTTTACCGACAATCTTGGAAATCGACTTCCTGACAACATAACTACTCCGAGTAACACAGCAACAGGGATTGGGGTCGTTTTTTGGTGGGAGCCTGGGAGGCTCTTCTGAGTTCTTCAGCTTAACCACTTAGTCTCGCCGAAGAAAGAAAAGTTGCTCTTTTAGGTCTTGATCGTCTGGGCGAGGCCTGATTCGTGGCGGCGCTCACATTCTTTTGGAACTCTGCGGTAGATGCCGGCCCTTGGCTCTGGCAAAATGAAGCCAGGCACCGCCTTCCTGAAGGGACGATTGGCAAGTTCTTAGGGTGTTGACGGACAGCTACTAGGGTTTAACTACAAGATAACGACAAGAAGTAACCATAACAAAAAGGGAACTGACGCATGCAAAGCTCTGCAAAAAAAATCTGGCTGGTAATATTAGCGGTGGTACTGGTCGTTGGTGCGGCGGTGGCTTCGCGCTACTGGCTGCCGCAATCTACACCACTGAGTGCCCGGGATGCTCTGCCCGCGATGATCAAGCAGATACCGGCCGACACACCTTTCGTGCTGGTAGGGCACAGTACCGATGAAGGTCTCAGCGAACAGCTGGACGAGTGGTATAAAAGTTACAGCAAAACCGACACTGACACTCAGGCGATTCTGGATTATTTGCAGAACGAGTCCGAGCATCCGAGCGCGCCTTTGGCGGCCTGGCTCCTAGAAGACAATATGAGAGTCACCCAGACCGAAGGCCAAAGCGGATTGGTAAAGCACTACGGCCTGGATCCCCAAGGCGCCTTCGCGTTTTACATGCACGGCGCTATGCCAGTGATGCGTATGTCTTTGAGTGAGCCCGAGAAATTGCGGGCCCTACTCGATCGCGCCGAGGCTGAATCCGGCGTAGTGCATCGGAATCCGGCCTTGGGCGATGCCGAAGCTCGGGCTTGGACACTGGTTGCCGAGGATGCTTCAGCCGAGTTTCCGTCGCTGGAGCTGGCTCTGGTGATCGAAAACAACCAACTCACGGTTTCCCTGCTCACCGATCGGGATGTGGCCGAAGCCCGCCTGGCACGCTTTGCATTGCAGCCGCTGGCCACTAACCTGGCCAAGGCCGGCACCTTGGAGCAATGGCGCGATAAATTTGATCGTCACGATCTGTTGCTCGGTTATTTCGATTTCTACCGTCTGGCACAGGCTTTCCTGCAGCCCGAGCAAAACAGCACCGGGCGCGAGCTCGCCAGCCTGTTCCCCGAGCTGACCGACAAAGTTAACCAATCCCTCTCGGCAAGCTGCCGCCAGGAATACGTGAGCCTTGCCCAAGGCGCTCCCAAGGCGGTATTCGGCAGCACTTCTTACGAAGTGGAAGGCAATCGCATGGAACTTGGCCTTCGCTCGATTTGGAGCATCGAGAACGCCGCTGTGCTGACTGAGCTCAAGCGCCTGCCAGGCTACTTGCCCAACTATAGCCGCAACCTGGACGACAAAATGCTGGGCTTCGCTGTGGGTATCGATGTCGATCAACTGGTACCTGTGCTGACCACCCTTTGGCGCCAATTCATCGATGCGCCTTTCCAGTGCGAACAGTTGCAAAGTGCCCAGGCCGCCGCCAACCAGGCTAACCCCATGATGTTGAGTATGGGTACCGCCATGGCTCGTGGTTTGAAGGGCGTCGGCGCAGCGGTTTACGATCTGTATGCCGATCCCACCAGCCCCGCGGGCATAGGCGGTACCACTTTAGTGAGCATCAGCGCCGAAGATCCGGCGGCCTTGGTATCGCTGCTAACCTCCTACGCGCCGGGCATGTCGGGCACCAAGATCTCTCCCGACGGCACGCCGGTGCCGCTGCAATTTCCAGGTGTGCCTGCCGATACCTTTATTGCCATTAAAGGCAGCCACATAGTCTTGTATCGCGGTGAACAGGCCAAGCAGGAGGCCGAAGCCCTGGCCCAGGAGCCGCTGAGCGCCAACGGCACAGCGGCACTGGCTTTGAATGTGGGTAAGGCCACGCAGTTGCTCATGGACTCGCCCCCGGCTCTGGCCGCCATGGCTGCCGGGAATAACAATTGCGAGATGATGTACTCGGGACTGTTGCAGCTCAGTAATATGCCATTCGAGTTGTCTTACCAGGAAACCATTAACGATC
>CAZKCY010000031.1:0-12796 GCA_964551155.1 uncultured Marinimicrobium sp.
AGGGTACTGGGTCCCGGTTTGAACTTCTCCGGTCAAACAATCGGAACAGTTGCGCAGAACACAAAGGTCCCCTTCACTCTGTTCCGGTTTTATTTGCAGGTAGGGGTCATCGCCCGTTTCGGTGATCAGGCAAAGCTCCACGTCATCGGCTTCCACCAGTTCGGTGAGCCGGGAAACGATCGGTTGGTAATCGATTCGCCCGGTTTCCTGCTCGATAATACTTTTGGCAATGTCGTACAGAAACTGCAAAGTGGTATTGCTGCGCTGCAGTTCCAGGGTTTGCTGTGCTATGCGCTCCTCCATCTGAGCATGCATGCCGGCTATGGCTTGGTTCATTCGGTTGAAGCTTTCGCCCAGCACGCCCAGCTCATCCATTTCCTGCAGCTTAACCTGCCCGGAAAAATCACCCCGCCCGACTTTTCTGGCCATGCGCGTTAGCTCGGATAGGGGCTGCTCTACTTTGACTTTCAAGCCATAGATGACTATTGCCGCTAGTAAGAGTATCGCCAGCAGCGCGATAACCTGGATTAGTCGCAACAGCTGAGCATTGGCTTCGGCATGTTGCTGAATTTGGCTGACGAGCTGATCGATCAACGCGACTTGCTGATCGAGGCGATTTTCAAGTGCGCCGCTATCGTTTTGGAGTAAAAGCGGCTCCAGTTGCTGCCAGTCGTTTTGCGCCTCGCTATAAGCTTTGTCGACCGAAGGGCTGGCTTGGCGAAGATTGGTAAGAACCGGGTGCTTCCAGCTTTGCTCCAATTGCTCATGGGCTGCCTCGAGCTGTTCGGAACTGGTTGCAGGCGCTTGCGCCAAGAGCCCCAGGCGATAAGTCTGCATACGCAGCGAGCCGGCCAAATTAATGGCGTAGGCATGGCTGTCAGCGCGGTCGGAGATCCAGTAGGAACTGACCATAGTCACCGCCGCCAAAGCCACTATCCCGGCCAAAGCCAAGCCAATGCGAATAACGAGAGAGGTTCGACGCATACAAGATTACACTCAGAAAATGCCTGCTTGGCTCAGCGGTATTGGAACGGTTTTAAGCCAGCGCGCTGGGTACATTTGCGTTCCCGAGCGCCCAGCTGGTCTCGCCCAGTTCGCACACCAGGTCTACTTCCTCGGCGGGGACTGCCTCCCGGTCGCCGACTTCCAGCGGATCGTAGTGGAACACATAAAGCCGCGACGCGAATTGAGCAAAGGGTAAAGAGGCTTCACCAAAGCGTTCGCCCTTGCCCTGGGTGGAGCAGATCATATCCTGCCCCCAATCCTGGCCGCTGTCATTATTGGGGTTGAAGAAATACACCCGCATCTGCTCCTCGGGATCCAGAGCCACACGCAGAATGGTGATGGCGTGCCGGCCGACAAAACGCGCGCCGCTGTCGGTAACCGCGATGCCGGCGGGTTGAGGATGAATGAGGGGCAGGTTGCCGTTGTAAAAAGGGTGATAGCAAGCGTAGAAAAGCCGGACAAACGCCGGGTAATCTTTGATCTTCCAGGTCTGTAAATCGGCGATCACTTCAAAGCCGTGGCCTACCCACCAGCCGTACATCTCGGGGTTAATCCAACGGTGCAGGTCGTCGTCCCGCTTGCCGCACAAGCGTCCCATTTCGATATAAATCCGATCCAGGTGCGGAATCACGATCAAAGAGACGGCGTCCACATCCAGCGGTGGCTCTTTGGCCAAACCGGCGCGCAGGTTTTTAGAGGAAATTCGCTGGCCTTCGAAGCGCGCGAAAACTTCGTCGTCGCGCGCCGCCCAGGTGACTAACTGCAGCAGATAATCGGCATCATTGCAGGCCCACATGGACAGGCCGATTACCGATTGGCAGGTGGGGTTGTTGCCCTGACCGACGCCCAAAGGCTGGCCCAGAATTCCCAAAACCCCCGCCAGCAAGAACACTCTCGGGGGGTGAGCGGTGCCGAACACCAGGGTCAATTTTTCCGCCGCTTCGGCCGAGAGCTTCAAGGTTATTTGCCGCCAGAGGGCCGCCGCTATGGGCGGGGTAAACAGCGTGGCGCGCTCGAGCATCATGGCCAGGCCGTACACGGCCTGGGTGGTTTCCGGGTACAGTGCTTCGTCGATCAGCGCGAACACTAGTTGTTTGTAACACTCCATGGCATCCTTGCCCGTGGTGCTGAGTCCGAGCGCCGCCGGGATCAGATCGTCCCGATGGCCGCGCAAATAGCGCAAAAAAACCGGGTGATAGGGCGAGACCAGACCGGTTTTATGCATGTTGCGGGCAAAGTCGATGGCCTCTTCGGTGAGCGCAGCGTCATCCATGCCGATCAGGCGCTGGCTGTAGACTTCAAGGCCCGGGTCTTCCCGGGAGGCTTTAGTTGGGCCGAACAAAGCGCCGACCAGCTTTGCGGCGCTCCCCATTCCCTCTGTTTCGATGCTGGGGTCGAGCAGGCAGCGGGCGATCTGGCCAATCATCTGCTTGATGCTGTCGGTCTGCAGCGGCCTCTGGGCCAACAGCCGGTGCACTTCCGCCACCAGGCTGTCGAGAATGCTCTCGTAACCCAAATGCTGCAGCAGGTACTGATACAGGCTGTGGACTATATAGCCCAACTCTTGCGGGCGCTCCCGATCGGCCTCACTCAAGTGCTCCGACAGCAGGTCGAGGTTCAAAGCCATGACCTGAGTCAAAAAGTTGCGCGCCTGCTCCTTGGCGATGCCGGGGTGAAAATAATCCCCCGAGGCCACCGCGAGCAGCCGAATTTCGCTCAGCGCTTCAATGAGGGTAAAGCTCTTCTCCCCCAAGCGAAGTGAGTTTACCGCCAGCCGGGGCTGGAGAATCGCGGGCTGCGCCCAGTCGCTGTTGGCGAACACACCGGCGGATTCCATCGCCCGTACGCGTCGGTAAAGAGCATCGAAACCGCCGGGGGCGGTCATTAGCAGGCGGGCCGAGCTGAGCAGCTTCATCCGTGCCAGACGGGGGTCCAGCTGACGGGTTTGAGCAAATACATGCAAAGCGGCGTCAAAGTGAGCCGTCAATTCTTTGGTGGCGTCTGGCGCTGAAGTCTTCACAAGAAAGCTTCCTTATCTTTGCCCCTTGGCTTTCTTGGGGCAACACTACTATCAATAGGCGAACAGGAGCAAAGCCCGACTCAAGAGTCGCTGTTTGCCAATAAATTAACTGACCACCCTAGCACAAAAAGCGGCCGAGGGCCGGTATTGGTGGCATTTTGCGCCGGCCGAAGCGGCTATAGTCGGGCGGCTCTATGCTATACTGGCGGCCTTCCAAGGTCCCCTGAAGCTCTTAATCGACAGGCTTTTTCGGCGGCTCGATTCCTTTTTAATTTCCCGAGCATTTTTTATGAATTTGAACGAAGAGCTTCAGCAGGCCAACAACAAGCTGGAAAAAGCGCGGCGCAAATTGGCGGCGGCGAAAGCCCGCAACGATCAAACCATGGTGCAGCAGTTCAGCCGAGATATCGCCGCGCTGACCAAGCAAATCGACAGCATCAAAACCCAGCAGGGCAGTCAGGTGAGCAGCAAAAGCGAAGCGGTCCGCGCCTTGGCCTTCAATCGGCCCCTGACCAAGGCCGAGCAGGCGGATATGGGCAAGTTGAAGAAATCCGTCAGAGGCCTGGTCGTCGTGCACCCGCTCACGGCGCTCGGCAAGGAGCTCAAAGTAACCGAAGTGACCGGTTACGCCCCCAAAGCCTTTTAGGCTTTAGGGGTTTGATAGCGGGCTTTCCACTCTTCGTAGGGCATTTTGTAAACCATCTCGCGCGCGGCTTCTTTGCTCACTTCCACGCCGCGCTCCTGCGCCTCTTCGGCATACCACTTGCTCAGGCAGTTGCGACAGAAGCCGGCCAAGTCCATTAAGTCGATGTTCTGCACGTCTTTGCGTTTGTCCAGATGGTTCAGCAGGCGCCGGAAAGCGGCGGCTTCAATTTCGGTTTTGGTTTGGTGGTCCATAAATACCTCTCTTAAGACTTTATAAACTGATCATGGCCATAGCCATTTCCATGCGCTTGTCGGTGCTCTGGCTGACTCGCTCTTCCGGGTGGCCGCGCACGCATTTATCGAGCGCTGGTATTTCGACATCCGCGTACTTGGCATAGCGGCCCGACTCCATACCGTAGTGCAGCAGGTTGGCGGCTATCACCAAATCCACATAATCCGCTTGGGGTTTGCCGCTGTCGCGTAAAATCCGTTCATGTTCGCGCGCCATCTGGATCAGCTCCTCCGACATTTGCCAGCGGCGCAGCATCATGGCGCCGACATTGGGGTGCAGTAGCTGCTCCAGCGCAATACGCTCCTGGGGGCTGAGCTCCGGGCGGCGTTCGAGAAAATCCCGCAGCGGCAGTTTGCCAATGTCGTGCAGCAGGCCGCCCAAAGCGGCTTGCTCCTGATCGAGATGCTTTTGGTAGCCCGCTAGCGTGTGGCACAGGGCACTGATGCGCAAACCGCCCGCGACAAAGCCGCGCATGCGCTGAGTATCGCCGCGCGATTGCATGGTCTGCAATATCGCCAGTTGGGTGACCAGAGAGCGCACCAAGTCGAAGCCGAGGTTGGTAATCGCCTGGGTGAGGGAAGTGACTTGCTTGCCGCGCAATATGGCGGTGCTATTGGCAACCTTTACCAAGCGCGCGGCAATGGACGCGTCCTTGGCGACCTCGCGGGCCAAGTGATTACTTTCGCAGTTGGGGTCTGCGGTCAGCTGGCGCACCCGAAAAGCCACTTCCGGCAGCGAGGGCAATATCAACCGATTGGCTTCGATATCGCGCTGCAGGATGCGCAACAGCTGCTGGGCTTGCGCCTTCATGAGGAGCTCCGTTTAACAGGGGAGCTATATTGTAGGGGATACAGTGGTAAATGCTATACGGGCGCCTGAGAAACGAGCGTCATTAATAGCCGGTTTGCCGATCAACCAGATGCGTGGAGCGACTTAATGGATATTAGCGTACTAACTTGCAAAATTTCTCTGCCGGGCTGCGCTTCGCTGAAAGAAAAGCGCCAACGGGTGGGCGGTCTGCACGAACGCTTTGGCCGCAATCCATCCGTTGCGGTGTGCGAAAGCGGGGATCGGGACCGGCTGGAAGCCAGCGAGTGGTCCTTTGTGGTGGCGGCCGACTCCCGGCAAAAAGTTGAATCCATTTGCAGTGAAATCGAAGATAAGCTTCAGAGAGTCGTGGACGGGAGGATTTTGGATATGGCTCGAGAGCATCTTTAAAACGCTCTCGAGCCTGATCGCCGAAGCTGTTAGCCGGAGACTTTTTCCAGAGCCTGATCGATATCGGCAATGATATCGTCGATGTGCTCTATGCCCACCGAAATCCGCACCAGATCCGCCGATACTCCGGCGGTTTTAAGCTCCTCTTCGTTCAGCTGCCGGTGAGTCGTGGTAGCCGGGTGACAGGCCAGGGATTTGGCATCGCCGATGTTGACCAAACGCAAAATCATTTGCAGTGCGTCGATAAACTGGGCACCGGCTTCTTTGCCGCCTTTAATACCGAAACTCAAAATGCCCGAAGCTTTGCCTTTGGTCATCTTCTGGCACAGCGCCTGGTAGGGGCTGTCGGGCAGAGCGCCGTAGTTGACCCAATTGATTTTGGGGTGTTGCTTCAGGTGCTTGGCCACCGCCAGGGCGTTTTCGCAATGACGCTCCATGCGCAGCCCCAGAGTTTCCAGCCCCTGCATAATCAGGAAGGCGCTGTGGGGTGACAGGGCGGAGCCGGTATTGCGCAGAGGCACTACTCGGCAGCGACCTATGTAGGCAGCTTCGCCCAGCGCTTCGGTGTAAACCACATTGTGGTAGGAGGGGTCGGGCTCGTTCAGCATCGGGAAGCGCTTTTTGTTGGCCACCCAGTCGAACTTGCCTGAGTCCACAATAATGCCGCCCACGGTGGTGCCGTGGCCGCCGATGTATTTGGTCAGCGAGTGCACCACTATGTCGGCGCCAAAGTCGATCGGCTTGCACAGAAACGGCGTGGTCACAGTACTGTCGACTATCAGAGGCACGCCGTGGCGGTGGGCGATTTCCGCCAGCTTCTCCAGGTCCACCACATTGCCCGCCGGGTTGCCGATGGATTCGCAGAACAAGGCTTTAGTGCGCTCGTCGATCAGGCTTTCCAGCTTGGCGTAGTCGTCAAAGGAGGCCATGCGCACCTCTATGCCCAGGCGCGGCAGGCTGTGGGCGAACAAATTGAAAGTGCCGCCATACAGCTGGCTGGTACTGACGATGTTATCGCCGGCTTCGGTGATGCACTGAATCGCATAGGTAATCGCCGCCATGCCCGAGGATACCGCCAGGGCGCCGATGCCGCCTTCCATAGCCGCGATCCGCGCCTCTAACACCGCGTTGGTGGGGTTCATAATCCGGCTGTAAATATTGCCTTCGACCTTGAGATCGAACAGGTCGGCGCCGTGTTGGGTGTCGTCGAAGGTGTAAGAGGTAGTCTGGTAGATGGGGGTGGTGGCTGCGTGTGTTGTGGGTTCGGCTTGGTAGCCGCAGTGTAGCGCGAGCGATTCCAGTTTCATGGCTGTGCCTCTTTTTTGTTTGCTGAGTATTGGCGGTTTGAAGAAAGTGCCAAATGTACCACAGTCGAGAAGCGTCGGAAAAAGTTCGCTTAATGGGGTATCCCCAATGAATCAAAATTGCCTAAAAGCTAAGAGCGGAATAGTGAAAGCTCTGGAAAAGTTATTCAAAAACAAGCGCCTAGCGCAGCTTTAAGCTACCTCCAAAGAGGTATTTCAGGGCTTGGGACTCAAAATTTCCGCAGGCGAAATAGGGTAAATTAACGGTTAGTTGATTGACGTCAATGCCGCATGCTTCCTTGGCCCTTAAGCTGATTCAAAATCAGCTGCAATCCTGTGAAAGACCTTATGTCAAAGACTGCCAAATTTCCCAATCTCCCAGCCGCTAGCGGAGCCTCGCTGTTTGGTGAGCGCCTGGCCTGGGATCAGAGCCTTATCGAGCGCTACGATCTAAGTGGCCCCCGGTATACCTCCTACCCCACGGCGCCCCAGTTCCGGGAGAGCTTTTCGGAAGCCGAATGGTTGAACGCGGTGTCCCGCAGCAATAGCAGTCAGCGCCCGCTGTCGCTCTACTTCCACATTCCGTTTTGCGACACCCTGTGCTTTTACTGCGCCTGCAACAAAATTGTCACCAACAACAAAAGCCGTTCCATGCCCTACCTCGAGCGTATGGAGCGGGAAATGGCCCTGCAAACCGAGTTCTTCGATAGCGCCCGCCCGGTTACGCAGCTGCATTGGGGCGGGGGTACGCCCACCTACCTGAGCGATGCGGAAATGACCTGGCTGATGGAGGCGACCCGCAAGCACTTTAAGTTGCTGGATGATGACACTGGCGAGTACTCGGTGGAGATTCACCCAGGGCGGGTGTCGGCGGAGACTATGGGCCACTTGCGCAAGCTGGGTTTCAATCGGGTGAGCATGGGGGTGCAGGATTTCAACCCCCAGGTGCAGGAAGCGGTGAACCGCTACAACAGCATGGAGCAGGTGCGCGATCTGACTCATGCGCTGCGCGAGCAGGGCTACCGCTCGATCAGCATGGATCTGATTTACGGCCTGCCCAAGCAGACCCTTGCTACGGTGGCCGAAACCCTGGAGCAGGTAATTGAGTTGTCGCCCGATCGGCTGTCGCTGTTCAATTACGCCCATATGCCCCATCTGTTCAAAAGCCAGCGCCTGATTCGCGCAGCAGATTTGCCCGCCCCGGAGGAAAAACTGGCGATTCTGCACATGGCGATAGAGCGGCTGCAGGCTGCGGGCTATGTCTATATCGGCATGGACCACTTTGCCAAACCGGAAGACAGCCTGGTTCAGGCGCAGCGTTCGGGTCAGTTACAGCGTAACTTCCAGGGCTATTCAACCCATGGCGACTGCGATCTGGTATCCATGGGGGTGTCTTCGATCAGTTCCTTTGGCGACACTTATGTGCAGAATGCCAAGCAGCTGGACCAGTACCAGGAGCGTCTGGATGAAGGCAAGCTGCCCTGGGTCAAAGGCTTTACCTTAAGCGCCGAAGACAAGTTACGCCAACACATTATCAATCAGCTGATCTGCCATTTTCAGCTCGATTTTTCCGACGTGCACCAGCGTTTTGGTGTAGATGTTCCGAAGCGGTACGCGAGCGAAATCGCGCAGCTGGCGCCCATGGTTGAAGATGGTCTGCTAAGCGTCGATGCCAGCGGCATTCAAGTGCACAACGCCGGCCGGCTATTGATTCGGCGGGTGTGTATGGTGTTCGATGAATATCTCCAACAGAGCAATCAAATCCGTTATTCGAAGGTGATTTAACCTTCTCCTCCAGCGATCCAGGCCAAGGATCGCTGCTTCTCTTCTGAAATCATCGGCAGGAAATTTGAAGTTAACCTCCATTCCTCTGATTCGGGCACACAGTCGTTGTGTTCTCGCTCAATGTGATTCGCCCACAGCCAATCATCCATCAGACAGTTCTAATCCCAACAAAAAATCGGTATTCAAGCTTCGGGGCAATCGATGCCCGATTGGTTGAACGCAGCTCTTTTTAGGCAGTCTCAAGGGCTAGGAGAGATTAAAAACTTACTCGTATATTCAGACAAATATCTTATAAAACGTTATTTTTTATATCTGTAACGTATTAGGAATCAATCCATGCACGAAAAATTCACCGAAAGTATTCAAATCGGATTAGAGCCAGCCGGAAGATTTTTTAGTAAAAATCTATAAATCAGATATTCAGCCATCGGCTATAGGCTCCCCCGAATTGTTTTAGGGATGGGTAGATAGCCATGGTTAAATCACTGAATCGAACAGAGACCCAGATTCTGCTCGATCTTCTTCTCGAGTCCAGGCGGGAGGCGGGTTTGACACAAAGTAAGTGCTCACGAGCATTAGGCCGCCCTCAGTCATTTATGAGTGATGTGGAGCGGGGCGTCCGGCGCCTGGACTTGGTTCAAATGCGGGAGCTGTGCAAAGTTTTTGGTACCAGCCTGCCCAATTTTGTTCAGTGTTTTGAAAACAAGTTGGCAAAAAAGGAAAAACTCTCAGATGCACGAAAATCCCGGCAAGAGCAGTGGCTTTAAAACTTTAGCACCTTCTCCTAATTGAGTATCGGCATTTCAGATGCTCTACGCCTCAGCTCGGCGAGGCTTGCTCGGCTTTTCAGTTGAAAATGGCCTAAGTTGTTGACTCGACTCCTATTGAATAGCTGTTTGATCTGTGGCGTGAGCCTTGCCATCTAAGGTAAGATTTCACCCCTAGACTATAGGAGCCAGGCGGGTACACCCTGGTCAAAGAGGGTAAGTAGCGTTGAAGTTATCGGTTATTATTTCCACTTATAATTCGCCTAAGTGGCTGGAGAAAGTTCTCTGGGGTTACAGCCGACAAAGTCACCGCGACTTTGAAATCATAATTGCCGATGACGGGTCCACCGACGACACTCGCCAGTTGATCGATCGGATGCGCGCCGAAACGGGTCTCGACATAAAGCACGTCTGGCAGGAAGACGAAGGATTTCGCAAATGCCGAATTCTCAACAAGGCGGTTCTGGAAGTTGCTTCCGAATATGTGGTTTTTACCGATGGCGACTGCATTCCCCGGCAGGATTTTCTCGCGGTTCACGCTGCCGAGGCTGAGCCGGGCGCTTACTTGTCGGGCGGGTATCACAAGCTGCCTATGAGCACCAGCCAGGCTATCGGTAAGGACGACATCCTGACAGGTCGATGCTTTTCTTTGAAATGGCTAAAACAGCATGGCCTAAAATCCAGTTTCAAAAATCTCAAGCTGACCGCCTCGCCCTGGCTGGCCAAAATCTGTAACAAGCTCACACCCACGGCCTGCAACTTTAAAGGCTCTAACGGTTCGGCCTGGCTGACCGATATTCTCGCGGTCAATGGTTTTGATGAGCGTATGCCATGGGGGGGAGAAGACCGGGAATTTGGCGTGCGGCTGATCAATAGAGGTATCAGAGCCAAACATGTGCGCTATAACGCTATTGTGATTCACCTGGACCACTCAAGGGGCTACCGCGACCCCGAGATGGTTGCGAAAAATAAGGCTCTGCGGCAAGCAAACGAGAAGAGCGGCGTTGCTCGAACTGAATACGGCATTGCGCAATTGGCCGAGCAAAAAGCTTCAGCGGAGGCGCATTAGTCGCCTAAGGGCCAGCTCCAAACTGTTCAGTTTTTTCAGCCAGCGGCTGCCCTGGAGCGGATAATACACCCAGGGTTGCTCCAAATCAGGTTCAACATTGCGCAAAAAATCTTCCGCGACCGGCAGCACTGAGGCGGATCTTGCGCGCAGTGTTTGCACCTCAGGTTCGGACATATAATCAAAAGGGTAGAGGCCGCACTGTCGGCGCTGTTCGGCGATCTTTAAGGCCAAAGTTTTGCGCTTACCTCTATAGGCGGGCACTTCTGGAAGCCACATGGCGAAAGGCGCGAACAAGTAGCCGAGTTTGCCGAAACTGCCCGCTGCCTGACGATCGTTTTCGGGCTCGGTTTCGGCAAAGCGCCAGTTTGCAGCTAGGAGCTTGCCGGGTGAGGTGATCAATATGTCGGAGTAGTGGACCCCAGCACTTTGATCAGCGTTCTCGCGTAAGTAAAGCTTTTGCTCCGGATTGAATTTGAGCGTCCTCTGATCTTTTCCCCGGCTTGAGCCTTTCAGAAAACAAGGTTGGAGGAAGGCCATCTTGGATTCCGCGTGAAGGTGCTGGCGAAATAACGCTTCATCTTCTGCAAGCAAAGGTCGCACCATCTGCATATCGTCCTGCAGAAACAGCATTAGGTCTTCATTGGCAAAGGTTTCCAAGGCAGTCTGCATGTTGGTGTAGAGTCCACCGTGTTTACGCCCGGGCACTTCTTTGGCATTAATTACTCGATGCTTGGCGCTAAGTCGTTCCAGAACCTGGACCGTTTCCAGGTCATTGCTGTCATCGTCCATGACACAGATTTGCCAGTTGGGCGCGCAACGCTCCACCGATTCGACGCAATGGGACAAAAACCGGCCGCGGTTAAACGAGAAAATACAAACAATCATAAAAGCGGCATCACTTTTTGGGTGAAGTCGGCGGCGCTCCAGAGCCCTCGACCGCTACTCTGGGAATGCACAGTAACGAAATGGGTGTCTGGGTCCAACAGGCAGCTACGCAATTCTTCCAATAGCCGGTCGGTATCGCTGGCGTCGAATATGTAATGCACATGATCGGGCGACAACCAGGTCACTCTGGTATCGGGGTCTTCCTGTTCGAGTTTCTGAAGAAAGCGTTTGTAGATTGCGAATTCAGACCATCGACGCGGAGGTTGATTCAGCAATGCCTGCCACCAGGGTATTTGGTATTGGTTTTCGAGCCAATTCAACATGGCTCGAACACTGGGCGAGTGCAGCAAAAAAGGGGTATCGAAATAACAGTCGTAGAGCCCTTTGTCCGGCGCGTCGACTTGTAGCAAAGAATCGGCCTGCAATACCCATTTGCGGGCTTTTCCGCGAAACTGCGCAAGCGGTTTTTGTTCAGAGAAGCAGGCAATCTGCGTCTGACTCAAAAGTCGGGTCAAATCGGCCGAAGGGGTCACAATGACGTCCGAGTCGAGTACCAGCACATAGTCGCTCTGGGCCTGCGCGGCCAGGGCCAGCTTGGAGACTTGCTGGGTGTGCCAGCCGGTATAAGCCGGCCAGCGAGGCCAGCCCAAGGTTCTGCGCGCGCTGCCGGATACTCTGGTCAGATGCCGGCCCAGTAAACGACTTGCTCGGCGAGCGGCCAATCTTCGCTGTTCGACTTTAAGAGGCAAAACCTCGCGCGTAGCTTTGAGTTCCAGGGCCGGGGAGTTGAAACCCGAAAAAGTGTTTATATCTTCGGTCTGAACGACCACTGTGTGAGGTAGGTGAGCGAGCGAGGAGCGGTCGAGCGAGGCTCTCAGTAGGCGAAATTGTTCCAGGTCTCCCGCCCAGCTGGGAGTGATCAGCGAGATTTGTCCACTAGTGGTCACGGTTACTGCGCCTCAAATCCCGCCACCAGGACTGAATGGTGCGCAGCCGGGTGCGCAACCGAGTACTGGTTTCGCTGCCGGTATAGCGGCCTTTCACTAGGTGTCGAATGCGATAGACGCCTGGAATCGGCAGGGGCGTACCCTGGCTTTGCACCAGCCAGCGAAAGGCGCGATCCTCGTGCGCCTTGCACCAGGTTTCCGAGGGTTGTTGATAAAGCCCTATGGCGTTGCAATAGCCCACCGCCCGGCAGACGTCACCATGAGCAATCTGCAGAGGTCCGGTCGCTTTCGATGGATTTCGGGCGGTGAACGAGGAAGCGTCAATGTCCAGAATTCCGGGTTCGGCCCCCCCTGCCTGTAGCATGGGGTTGTCCTCGGCCAATAGATCGGTGGTGCGCTCTTCTCGCGGAAAAACCAGGGCGTCCTGCCGGCCCTGGAGCAAGTCCGCCAGCGCATCTAGGCAGCCATCCCGAAACATCAGATCACAGTCGGTAAACCAGACCCAGTCGGCCTGGGTTTCCAGAGCGGCGAGATTGCGGCCTATGCCCCGCCGAAACAGCTGCTGTCGAGGCAGCGGGCGCCAGTTCCAGGTCACTCCCGAAACTTCCTGGCGACTGAAAAAATCGAGTAGCTGAGCGGTTTTCTGGTCCTCGGGGCAGTAGAACACCGTCATGACGACATCGAGCTTGGTAGGGGCGAAATTCACCAGCGAACTGAGCTGATAAACCAGAAAGTGCGAGTAGTTCCAGCAGTGGCTGACAATTTCAAGTTGCAGCCGGCCGGTTTTGGCCTGGCGGCGCTCCGGCGGTGGCAGCTTGGGCTCGAACCAGCGGGCGGACACCCAGCCTTTGGCCGCCAA
>CAZKCY010000032.1:0-12708 GCA_964551155.1 uncultured Marinimicrobium sp.
GGGGGTAGGACGACAGACCTTTACCGTCGACTTCGCGCCGGAAATTATCCAGATCTTCTTCGCTCAGCCGTCCTTCAACGAACGAGCGGGCGTACATACCCGGAGAACTGTGGCCTTGGTAGTAAATCAAATCGCCCGGCTTGTCGCCGTCGCTGCCGCGGAAAAAGTGATTGAAGCCCACTTCATACAAAGTGGCCGCCGAAGAGAAAGAGGCTATGTGACCACCCAGCTCATCGTCGCTTTTGTTGGCGCGGATAACCATAGCCAGAGCATTCCAGCGAATAATTGAACGGATCTTGCGCTCAATGTAGGCATCGCCCGGGCTTTGCACTTCTTTGGAAACTGGGATGGTATTGCGGTAAGGAGTAGTAATCGCCGAGGGTTGCTCGATACCATGATCTGCGGCGGATTCTGACAACTGCTTCAGCAAAAAAGTCGCGCGTTCTTTGCCAACATGGCGGACCACGGATTCCAGGGCATCCAGCCACTCTCGGGTTTCGAGGGCATCGATATCTTCTTGCATTAAATTCTCCTCAGCCGTGCACGTATAGGCACATGTAATCGTTACAATTCAATCAATAGGAAATTATAAATCGGTATCTCTGTGCCGCCTTCAGGGCTTTCCGCCGCTAACTAGAGCGCTTCCCGCGCGCGGAGAGCCTTTAAGTGTAAGGGCGGGAAAGGTCATGGCCAGCATTCCGCCAGTTTTGCAGTAGCCCCGTAAACGATCCCGGTGACCATTAGTTAGGCCCGAAAAATGCGCGAATTTTTACATATTCGAGGTTTTTTTACCAGCCCTGGCCGTTTTGCCCGAGATTCGCTCCCTCGGCGTTCAACTCTTTGATTGGTGCAATTGTCAACCTATAAAAACCTACAGCGAATTAAAGCCAACCCAGGCCCTCAAGGACTTCTGCCCCGCCCCTGGACTTTTTAATGTTCCCACAAGCTTAAAGTATAGGCGACAAATCGGTTTAGCCTAGCCGATAAGGCCAAAGCTAAGGCGCGACATCCTGCCCCAATAAGGCGCAACTAACTTTAGCCACTACAAGGAACTGTTTTCAGCCGGTGAATCTTCCGTTTGGTGCGCCTCCGCTTCTTGTGAGCGCTGTACGCCTATAGGCCAGGCGTAGACAATGGCTTTGACAAAGGTTGCCAGCGGAATGGCAAAAAATACCCCCCAAAAACCCCAGAATCCACCGAATACCAGGATTGCGAGAATAATAGCGACCGGATGAAGGTTGACGGCTTCAGAAAAAAGTAAGGGCACCAGTATGTTGCCATCGATCGCTTGAATGACGCCGTAGGCCAAAATCAAATATAGAAATTCGTCACTCCAACCCCATTGGAAAAAGCCCACCATGGCAACCGGTATGGTAACCACGGCGGCACCTATATAAGGAATTAATACCGAAAGCCCTACCGCAATCGCCAACAAAGCGGCGTAATTGACCCCAAGCAACATAAACACTACAAAAGAACAGGCCCCGACAATAAAAATCTCAATGACTTTGCCGCGCACGTAATTGGCAAACTGCTGATTCATCTCCTGCCATATCTTGCTCATCAAAGGCCGACGACGAGGCAGGAATCCGGCGAACCAGCCGATCAGCAGCTTGCTGTCCTTGAGAAAGAAAAACACCAGAATGGGCACCAGCACGAAATAGATCAGTACGGTAACCAAAATCGGTAAATTTGAGACCGAAAAACTGAGAATGTTTTGCCCCAGGTAGCCGAGCTCGGTCGAGGTCACCGACATCATTTGCTCGACCTGCTCCTTACTGATCAGATTGGGGTAGCGCTCCGGCAACACCAGCATCATCTCCTGCCACTCTCTGAGCATTCGGGGCAGCTCTGCAAAAAAGCGGGTCGATTGACGCCAGATGATTGGCACCAGCCCCAGCATTATCGTCGCCAAACCGGCAATTAAAGTGCAGAAGGTCAAAAGCACCGCCAGCCAATGGGGCAGCCCCCATTGGCGCAAACGCACCACCATGCCCTGCATGAGAAAGGCAATAATAATACTGGCGATCATGGGAGCGAGTATGTCGCCTATGGTCAATACAATGAGCAGACCGACACCGAGCAGGACGAGCAAAAGCACCGCTTCTTCATCGGAAAAATAGCGCGCCATCCAGCTGCGCAAAATCGTCAACACTCGAGAATCACTCATAGGGGAAATAGACCTAAGGTCAATTAAAAATCACGCTTTAATCAGAATGTAACGGTAGACCCCTTGCCGCTCTTCCCAGGCTTCGAGAGTGTGGCCACTCAAGTTAGCAAAGGACTGAAAATCCTTCACCGAGCCGCTGTCGGTGGCCAGCACCTCCAAGCGCTGTCCGGCGGTCATATTACGCAGCGCCTGTTTGGCCTGCAAGAGGGGCAAGGGACAGCGCAACTCGCGTGCGTCCAGCCTTTGATCAAAGCGACATTCGGTAATTGGAGGGGCTTTGCCCATACGAGTCTGGCTCCTAAACAGTGCGATCTAGATCGACCTTGATCTTTGCGGTCAATGTTGAATATCTGGGCCCAGGAACATCTTAAACAACCGCCTCCGCTGCAATCCGTCCCGTTGAACTGGAAAGAGTTCTCGCAGTCTTAGCTTGGCGGTCATTGCTGGCCGCCGAGGGGCCACTAGCGCTAAACTGGGCCAAGTTATGTCCACCGGAGTTTGTATTGACGTGAAAGCTGTTGTTAAAACCCTCTTGTGTCTGCTGATATTGGCGGGCCCCGCCCGTGCCGAGAGCACCGAACTTCAACTGCCTATGCTCGGCGATTCCAGCTCCGGCATGGTATCCCCCCAGCAAGAGCGCGAACTGGGGCGCGAATGGTTGAGATTGTACCGCAGCCAGGTTCCTACGTCCTCCGATCATCAAATTATCGCCTATCTGGAGCAACTGCTGGACCGCCTGGCGCCACACAGCCAGTTGCGCGACCCAGATCTGTCTTTGGTGCTGGTGGAAAATGAAACCATCAATGCTTTCGCCGTTCCCGGCGGAGTCATAGGCGTGCATACCGGCCTGATGCGCTATGCGGAATCCGAACACCAACTGGCTTCGGTACTCAGTCACGAACTGGCGCACCTGAGCCAGCGTCACTATGCCCGACGTCTCGAACAACAGAAGAATATGTCGCTGCCCTTTTACGCGGCCATGTTGGGCAGTCTGGTCTTGGCGGCTACCTCCAGTAGCGATGCTGGCATGGCCGCGCTCATGTCCACCCAGGCCGCCGCTTTGGATGCTCAACTGCGCTTCAGTCGGCAAAACGAGCAGGAAGCCGACCGGATCGGCATGCAGACAATGGCCAACGCCGGCATGGACCCCCGCGGCGCGGCCGAAATGTTTGAGCAAATGCAGCACGCCGCGCGCTTCTCCCGCCGACCACCCGAATTTCTCCTGACTCACCCGATAACCGAGCGCCGCATTGCCGATGCCCGCAATCGCACCTTGGATATGCCCCGCGGCGGTTACACTGAGAGCGTCGAATTCCATCTTATGCGCGCCCGGGTCAGAGTTTCCCAGAATGAAACGCCACAGGCAGCGGTGCAGCGTTTCAAGGGGGAGTTGGAGGGCGAAAGCCTCGCCCCGGAGGCCAGTCGCTACGGTTTGGCTCTGGCGCAAACTCGAGCCGGCCAGACCCAGGCCGCGCGGGAAACTCTTGCGCCTCTGCTCGCGCAGAGCCCGGAGCGCCTGACCTATCAACTCTTGGCGGCCGATATAGACCTGACCGAGCGCAACTATCAAGCCGCTCTGGAACGCCTCAACCGCGCCTTGGCGCAAAATCCGGAAAGTCATGCCGCCAAAATGCACTTGGCCGAAGCGCTGATGAAAGCGGAAAAATTTCAAGCCAGCGCCGAACTTCTGGAGCGGTATTCGCGCCAGCGCCAAGACGATCCCGACGTTTGGTATTTACTGGCGGAAGTAAGCGGTCTGGCAGGCAATATCTTGATGGTCCACGAGGCCCGGGCGGAATATTTTATTCTCAATGGCCGCTACAACCAGGCTATACGCCAGTTACACCACGGCTTGAAACAGGCGGAAACCCCCTATCGTCGAACTTTGATACAGGAGCGCATTAAGCAGGTCGAGGAGATGCAAAGACGCGCCGAACGGCTGATGTAGCTCTAAACCTCGGCCATACCCGCTTCCGAGGAGGGCCCACAAGATCGCCTTCCTCGATGCTTGGAGCCGTCGCTCACCCCCAAGGAGAGAGCTCGAACCATTCGGGCATTTGCTCTTCGGAGAGCGGCCGGCTGATGTAGTAACCTTGCGCTTTGTCGCATCCCATGGCCTGTAACTTTTCAAGCAGCGGCGCGCTCTCAACTCCCTCGGCGACCACCTGCAAACCCAGATTGTGGGCCAAGTGAATGGTGGAGTTGACGATGATTTCATCCTGTTCGTCTTCGAGCATCTGACGCACGAAGGAGTAATCGATTTTTAGGGTCTGAACCGGCAAGCGCTTTAAATAAGCCAAGGACGAATAGCCAGTTCCAAAATCGTCGATAGCCAATTGCACCCCCAGATCATGAAACCGTTCGAGCACCGTCATTGCGCGCGCCGGGTCACTCATGATCGAGCTCTCGGTAATTTCTAGCTCCAGCGCCCAAGCGGGAAGCTGATACTGCTCCAGGAGCTCCTCGACTTGGCGAGTTATGGTTTCATCTAACAGATTGCGAGCCGACAAATTCACCGCGACACTGTGCATCTGCCCCTGGTCGTGCCAAGCTCGGCAATGGCGAATGCTCTGCTCCAACACCCAGCGGGTCATGGGGTGAATCAGATTGGTCATTTCCACAATGGGGACGAATTCCCCCGGCGGCACAAACCCCAGCTGCGGGTGCTTCCAGCGCAGCAAGGCTTCAAAGCCGTAACAGCGCCGCTCCAGCAAGCTCACCTTGGGTTGAAAGTAAAGGCACAACTGGTTTTCTCTGATCGCGCGACCCAGCTCGTTCATCATCGATAAACGCTTGGGAGAATGAGGGTCTTTTTCCGGATCGTAGAGCGCCGCTCCAGTCATTTGAGTCTTAGCGCAGTACATGGCGACATCGGCGTAACGCATCATAGTACTCACATCCCGGGCCTGCTCCGGAAAGAGAGAGATGCCAATGCTAGCGCTAATTTCTGTACTGTAACCGTCGACATCAAACTCATTGCGCAGTGCATCCAACACTCTGTGCCCCAACACAAGAGCCTGACGACTAGTATTTACCTGGGGCAAAAACAGCGCAAATTCATCTCCGCCCAGGCGCGCCAGAGTGCCCGGTAAATCCCCCAGTTCAGCGCGCAAACGAGGGCCGATAAGGCGCAGAAGATGATCTCCAACATGGTGCCCGAGGGTATCGTTAATTTCCTTGAACCGATCCAGGTCGATCAACAGCAGCGCACTCAACTGGTTGGCGCTGGTCCGTCGCAGGCATTCCTCCATTTCCCGATAAAGGTAGGTGCGATTGGGCAGCTGAGTCAGGTCATCGTGCGTGGCCTGATGTTGCAGACGGTTTTCGAATCGCTGTCGAACGGTGACATCTTTGGTGGTGCCCCAGACCCGGACCAAAAAGCCGTCTTCAACCGTTCCGACACAGGAAATTTGAAAGCAGCGTTCGCGTTTTTTGGCATCGATTTGCGTGCTGCGGTGATTGATCAACTGATATTGCTGGGCAACAAATTGGTGCAGATCGAATAAATAGTCTCGCGAGCCGGTATCCAAAAGTCTGGAACCCAGCACTTCTTCAACCCGATGCGCTCCCAGCATACGCGCCAAAACTTGATTGCCTTCGCTCAACCGAGCGCATCGCGCTATAGCCCGGGCTTGCTCTTCTACTCTAGCCTCGGTGGCCACCGGCGGGTTCATCTCGTAGCACCAAATAGCCTCGGAACTGTTGGCGATAAAGGCTTTGTAGCGCGCCTCACTCTGACTTAAGGCACGCTCGCGATTCAGGCTTTCGGTGATATCAGTGATCACTAACAGCACACCGTTAACTCTTCCAAGAGGGTCCTTGGTCGCGATACGATCAACACTAAACCAGCGCCTCGAGTCCCCAAACTGAGCAAACTCAACCGAGCCCAACTGGGACTCGCCGGTGCGCACCACTTGCATGATTTCGCGCTGTCGCTCGGCGGGGGAATCCCAGCAGCTGGCCAGCTCCAAAAAGCTTTTACCCGTTAGTTGCGTGCCTGCCAGCAGCTCGGCGGCTTGGCGATTGTAATCCTTAACCAGGCCCCAGCGATCCAGATAACAAACTGCCAAATGCAAGGAGTCCAGGAGCAGACGCAAATCTTGATCTTTGGCCTGAAGCCTTCGCCCTAGATTCTGTGGGCCAGTTGCCGTCGTCATAGCGAACCCCCAAAGCGCAAGGCGCATTGGCCTGTCCAAAGCTGGAGCTTGAGCACATAGCCTTGATGGGGTTCGATTGGGTGAGCGGAGGCCAGATGCCGCAAGCGCCAGAGAACAGCTGGCTCAGACAGCGGATTGAGCCCGCTTGTGTCAGCCAAAGCCTTGTCAAGCGGAACCATCGGCGGATAGCCGAGTTCGGAGGTAAACCTTCCCTGTTGCATAGTTAAAAGCCACAAACCAATGGGTAATTTTTATTGCTTTTCCCCATTGTAGACGATATCCGCGCCAGAAATGCAACCCCTGCCGAGTTTTGCTTTTTTTGCCATTCGTCGAAAAGGAAGCTAAGCCGGCTGCTGGGCTGGAGTATTTCTGCCGGAAATACGGTGAAAAAGCGGTGGCCCGAAACTCAGTAATGCGGGGGCGGCTCTTGCTCAGCAGCGCCGCCCTGGCGCTGCGTGTCGCGCAAATCTTCGTACTTTTCGGCCAGAGCGCGCAACTGCTGGCGCAGCTGATCGATCAAGGCCGACTGTTCGGTGACCACCTGATTGAGTTGATTCAGGCTATCTTCCTGAAAAGCCAGGCGCGTTTGCAGCTCGATAATCTCTTCTTGTATGTCGTCCATAGTAGTCACTCTTGTTCCGGCCCTGGAAGGCTGGCGTAGTAATGGCTGAGGACAAGAATATCGGCCTCGCTCAAATTGCGGGCGATTGAGCTCATCATTGGATTATCGCGGGCGCCGCTTTTGAACGCCTCAAGCTGCTGCTGCAGATACTCCTGAGACCGCCCTGCCAGAGACGGATACGAAGCCACCCTGGAAATTCCCTGGGGCCCATGACAGCCCATGCAGGAGCGGGATTTTTGTTTGCCCGCCTCAACCAAGGCCTCGGCCTCGCTCAGGGGCTCGCTCCTGGGCGCTTCTTGCTCAGGGCCACAGCCGGCCAAGAAAGCCAACAACAGCAGAGCACTAGCGGCATTTTTCCGTTTGTTCGCGACCAACATGACTAACATCCTCAGCATGGGCTTAAGATCAAAATGGCGCCGGATTCTAACACGCTCAGGGAGGAATGTTATGATGCCGCTCTTGCCCAAAAATTTTTTTAATACTGGTTTTCACTAATTGGAGGAGCCTTTAGATGAGCCGCGACAGTCGCCTGGTTTACTCTACCGAAACTGGCCGTATCAAGCCCGAAAAAGCGGAGAGCTCCCCACCCACCTCCTCGGACGGGATAGTTCGTCTGCATCGGGAAACCAAAGGACGTAAAGGCAAGGGCGTGACCCTGATCACCGGCGTGCCTGAAACGCCAGAGAAGCTGAAGACGCTGGCCAAGGAGCTGAAACAATTGTGCGGCACCGGCGGCGCGGTAAAGGACGGCGTAATCGAAATTCAGGGCGACCAGCGCGAGCGTTTAAAGCCGGTTTTAGAAACCAAAGGCTACAAAGTAAAATTAGCCGGTGGTTAAAGCCACGGCCGCTCAATCCAGATTCAACTTCCGGCGCTGGCCCGTTTTTTGCTCCTAATGATAAAAGAGTCAATTATCCGTCATTGGGGTGAGTTACGTGGATACTGCCATTTTTCTGCAATTGCTCGACACGTCCTTTAAAGTCGCTCTGGGTGCAGCGATTGCCGGCCTTGCAGGCTGGCTGGTCATGCGGCGCAACGCTCTAGTGGGCCCAAAAACTGCGCGCGAAGACCGGCGTTTGAGCCTTCTCGAACAAGTGTCCTCTCAGGTTGGCCTAGTGACTCACGCCTTTGCCAAGTATTCATCCCTGGCGGCCGAAAGTATTCAGTTTGGAGAGCGCTGGCCGCGGGAACGCCGTCAGGAGTTGGAGCTCATCAGTGCCGAACTGGTGAATGAATTCAAACGCTTGGCCGATGCCGAAGCCAAACTCTTGATGCTCGGAGAGAAAAATTTGGAACGCAGCTTGCGAATATACGGCGCCATGATCGCCCGTTACCGCAAACAGGTCTATGTTGGCAGGCAGGACATCAGCCTGGAGCAGGTCGCTACCTTGAAGCAAGAGGTAGCCCAAGCCCGGGAAAAGTTTTACGAATTACTGAGTCGCAAATACGACCGCCTGCTCGCAAGCGCCTAAATCTTAGTCACTAGCTTAGTCACTACCTCGACACACGCGTCAAATTACCGTCGGCGCGGTCGCTATGCGGCCGCCGCTTTCTTGTGTCTTCAAGCCGCCCCGCCCCGTTTGATCGCATTCGCTCTTAGTCTTTCTGGTCTCGCTCGAGCCTTTATAGATTTAGGCTTTGTCAGCCATAGCACTTAACAATTATGAATAACATTCCTAATAGCTTAACTTGATCGAGTGAAGCAGTGATCGCGAAAACCCTTTTTCGACGTATCTGTTTTCCTCACGGAACCGTGGCTTAAGGCCCTGATGTTCCGTCCTCAATCTTGAATTAGCTTAGGGAGTTTAGGCGCATGACTAAAGAGACCAAGAATCACCAGCCCACACTTACCACCACGGCGGGGGCGCCTGTCGGCGACAACCAAAACTCGCTGACCGCCGGGCCCAGGGGGCCACTGTTGCTCCAAGACTATCAACTGATTGAGAAGCTGGCGCATCAGAACCGCGAGCGGATTCCCGAGCGCGCGGTGCACGCCAAAGGCTGGGGCGCCTACGGTACTCTGACGGTCACCAACGACATTACCAAGTACACCAAGGCCAAACTGTTTTCCGAGGTGGGCAAGAAAACCCCCATGGTTGCCCGTTTCTCAACCGTGGCCGGCGAAGCCGGTGCCGCCGACGCCGAGCGCGATGTGAGAGGCTTCTCTTTGAAGTTCTATACCGAAGAAGGCAACTGGGACATGGTGGGCAACAATACCCCTGTGTTCTTTGTGCGCGACCCCTACAAGTTTCCCGACTTCATTCATACCCAGAAGCGTCACCCGCGCACCAACCTGCGCTCCCCCACCGCCATGTGGGACTTCTGGTCGCTGTCGCCCGAGTCACTGCACCAGGTCACCATTCTGATGTCCGATCGCGGCCTGCCCACCGATGTGCGCCACATCAACGGTTACGGCAGCCACACCTTCAGCTTCATCAACGCCGACAACGAACGCTTCTGGGTGAAGTTCCACTTCAAAACTCAGCAGGGTCACAAACACTGGACCGACGAGGAGGCCGAAACGGTTGTGGGTAAAACCCGTGAGTCCACCCAGGAGGATCTGTACAGCGCCATCGAACAGGGCAACTACCCCAAGTGGACTTTCTACGTGCAGATCATGCCGGAAACCGATGCCGACAAGACCGAGTACAACCCCTTTGACTTGACCAAAGTCTGGCCGCACGGGGACTACCCATTGATCGAGGTGGGCGAATTGGAGCTGAATCGCAACCCGGATAACTATTTCGCCGAGATTGAGCAGGCGGCTTACTCTCCCTCAAACGTGGTGCCGGGTATTGGCTTCTCGCCCGATAAGATGCTGCAGGCCCGGGTGTTCGCCTACGCCGATGCGCACCGCCACCGTTTGGGCACTCACTACGAGGCCCTGCCGGTCAACGCACCCAAGTGCCCGGTTCACCATTACCACAAAGACGGCCAGATGCGCTTTACCCCCAACAATCCGAATCCGGATGCCTATTACGAGCCGAACTCGTTCAGCGGTCCGGTAGAGCGTCCCGACGTCACCGAGCCGCCTTTGAAGATCAGCGGCGATGCGGATCGCTATGATCACCGGGAAGGTAATGATGATTACGGTCAGCCTAGGGCACTATTTAATTTGTTTGATGATGCGCAGAAGCAGCGTTTGTTTAACAATATTGCCGGTGCTATGGCGGGCGTTCCCGACTTTATTGTCGAGCGTCAATTGGGTCACTTTGAGAAGGTGCATCCCGACTATGCGGCCGGTGTGCGGGCAGCGTTGGAGAAGTAGAAAACTGTATCCAAAATCTAGAAAGGAATTCCTTACCATAGGAGCTCATTTCTGGGTTTTGGGGTAGGGTTTGGCGATCTTCCTTCAGGAGACGTCGTGAATACATCCCTGTAGACTCGAGCGCAGCATCCCTGCTGCGCACGCTCCTGAAGAAAGCTCCCCAAACCCTTCTGACCCTTCGGTACTTCGTACCCTACAAAAAAGCCCACCCCGATTCCCAGGGTGGGCTTTTTTACGAATCGCTGTGAACGAATCTAAATCAAGGATTCCCGTAACTCATTAAGCGCTCGTAGCGACGCTCAAGCAACTGGTCGATAGGCTCGCCACTGAGACGATCCACCTGATCGATCAGGCGCTCCTGCAGCTTTGTTGCCATAGCCTCGATATCGCGATGAGCCCCGCCCAAAGGCTCGGGAATGGTCTCATCGACAATACCCAGCTCTTCCAAACTCTTGGAAGTCACACCCATAGCTTCGGCGGCCTGGGGCGCTTTGGCCACCGTCTTCCAGATAATATTGGCGCAGCCTTCAGGAGAAATCACGAAGTAAGTGGAGTACTGCAGCATATTCAAATGATCGCCCACGCCGATGGCCAGAGCGCCACCGGAGGAGCCTTCGCCAATTACCGTGCAGACAATCGGAGTGCGCAGGCGTGACATTACCGCCAGATTCTGAGCGATGGCCTCGCTGATGCCCCGCTCCTCCGAATCTATACCCGGATAGGCTCCGGGGGTGTCGATCAAGGTCAACACCGGCATTTTGAAACGCTCGGCCATTTCCATCAGGCGCAGCGCCTTGCGATAGCCCTCGGGCTTGGGCATACCGAAGTTACGGTGCACCTTATCGTGCACACTGCGGCCTTTTTCCTCGCCAATCACCATCACCGGCTTGCCATCCAAGCGGGCAACGCCGCCGATTATGGCGTGATCGTCGCCAAAATGGCGATCCCCGTGCAGCTCATCCCAGTCGGTGAACAGGCGCTTGATGTAATCCGAAGTGTAGGGACGGTGGGGATGGCGAGCGACCTGAACCACCTGCCAAGGCGTCAAATTGGCGTAAATGCTCTCGGTCAGCTTGGTGCTTTTTTCCCGCAGCTTGGCAATTTCCTCGGAAATATTGAGGTCGTTGTCATTGCCCACCAGCTGCAGCTCTTCGATTTTGCCTTCGAGCACGGCAATAGGCTGTTCAAAATCCAGATAATTCAGGTTCATAGTCAGCTAGGAATCCAGGTTCAGTATTCTTTCAAAGCCGGCCCGGAAAACCCTGGCCGGCAGCGGTTCGAACGCCGCGTTAAAGTAGGTAAAGATACGCGAAACTCCCGCTCGCGTCGACCTTCGCCGGGCATCTAGTAAACCAAGTGCACACTCTCGAGGCCGTAGGTATCTCTTAGGCGCTGCAGTAGATCGTCCTCAGGCCTTACCTGCCAGGCATCGCCCAGACGCAATTGGGCTCGAGCGTCACTGCGGCAATAGTCGATGACAATTGGGCAGGAACCATCCCGGTAGGGGTCGAGCAGCTCTCCCAGCTGCTGGACAAAACCGGCCGGCAAGGCGCCTGACTCTAGCGCCAAACACAGCTCCCGCGCCCGCTCTTGGCGCACATCCGCAAGCGGTCGGATATTGTCGGCGCGCATTTTCAGCGAGCCGCTGTAATCGTCGTGACTCACCTGGCCGTTGATTACCAGCAAGCTGTCTTTCAGCAACAGGTCCCGGGCCTCGGCGTAGGCATCGGCAAACACCGCCACTTCGATGCGCCCGGTGCGATCGTCCAGGGTGACAAACGCCATGGTATCGCCGCGCTTGGTTTTCATGATGCGCATGGCCACTACCAGGCCGGCCACCGTCTGGGCATTCTTTTCCGGCTTCAGATCGGCGATGCGCGAAGACACCAAATGGTTGAGTTCGGCATTGTATTCGTCGATCGGGTGGCCGGTGAGGTAAAGCCCAAGGGTTTCTTTTTCGGCGTGCAGGCGCTCTTTGATATTCCAGCTGCGCACCCGGTGAAAGTCGCCATAGGGATCACCCTCAGCGCCGCCGCCCCCTGGGATCACATCGCCGAACAAATCCACCATGCCGGCGCTGTTGTTGGCGGCTTGCTGCTCGGCGGTTTTGACCGCTTCGTTGATAGCCGCGAACATCACCGCCCGATCGTAGTCGAGACTCACCCCTGGCCCCAGTTTGTCGGCGGCACCGGAGCGAATCAAAGCTTCCAGAGCCCGCTTGTTGACCCGGCGCGGATCGACCCGGGAACAGAAGTCGAACAAGTCCTTAAAGGGCCCCTGCTTGCGGGCCTCGATAATGCTGCCAACCGGTCCCTCGCCCAAGCCTTTAATGGCACCCAGACCGTAAATAATATTGCCTTCGTCATCGACGCTGAACTGAAACTCGCCGCTATTAACATCCGGCGGCAGCAGCTTCAGCTGCATCTGCCGGCAGTCTTCGATAAAGGTCACGACTTTATCGGTCTTGTCCATGTCCGAGGACATAGTGGCG
>CAZKCY010000033.1:0-12617 GCA_964551155.1 uncultured Marinimicrobium sp.
CCCGGTAGTGACAGAGCCTGTCGAGTTTGCCGCCGAACAGGCCCGTATAGAGGCGGTGGGTACGGCGCGAGCGCGTCATTCGATTGTTTTGGAACCGGCGGTTACCGGTCAGGTTACCGAGATTAATTTTCAAACCGGCGATTATGTTGAAGAAGGGCAGGTACTCCTGCGATTGGATGATCGAGACGAACGCCTTGCGGTGCAAGTCGCTGAAGTGGAGCTCGCTAACGCTAAGCGGGCTCTGGATCGCTATCAGCGCTCGGCGCGCAGTGGCGGTATTACCGAATCTATGCTCGATGAGGCTGCCAGTGTCGTCGAACAAGCCGAACTGGCACTGCAGCGTGCGCGTGTCAATCTCGAGTACCACACGATTCGTGCGCCTTTTTCCGGTCATATCGGCATGACCGAACTGGATGCCGGCGCCTGGATAGATCCGGATACTGCCATCGCCACATTGGATGATCGCAGTAGTCTATTAGTGCGCTTTCATCTTCCGGAAATGCTGTTCGGCAAGCTGCCGCTAGGTGAAACGGTTCAGCTCAAAAGCTGGGGTGATCAAGTGCCGGCGGTGGAAGGTGAAATTGTCGAAGTGGGCACGCGTATCGACGAGGCTCGTCGTAGCTTTCCGCTTCGTGCCCGGGTCGAGAACGAGGACGATCAATTGCGCCCTGGTATGAGTTTTCGCATTCAGCTGACTCTGCCCGGCAATCGTTACCCCCTTATTCCCGAGCTATCGGTTCAGTGGGGCGGTGAAGGGGCTTATATTTGGACCGTCGAAGACGGCAAGGCCAAACGGGTAATGGTGAATGTCGTTCAGCGTCAGGACGCCGGAGTGCTGGTGGACGCCGCGCTAACCGAAGGCATGCCGATTGTCACCGAAGGCGTACACCTGGTGCGTGCTGGCATGGCTGTACGCGTGTTAAATGACGGGCAAGAGGACGCTAACAACCCTCAGGTTGGAGCACAATTGTGAGCGATAACCTCAATTCAATAGCTCCCGCCACGGAGGATCTGCCCAGTGTCAGTATTCGCCGTCCAATTCTGATTTTGGTAATCAATCTGTTGATCGCACTCGCCGGTATGGCGGCGATTATGGCGGTAGAGGTGCGTGAGCTGCCGGATGTCGATTACCCCTATGTTTCCATCAGCGGCATTTATCCCGGGGCTTCGCCCGAAACCATGGACGCGGAAGTTACCAGCATAGTTGAAGGGGCAGTCGCTCGAGTATCTGGACTGCGCAACATATCCTCCGACAGTGAGGAAGGCAACTTCCGCATGGGGCTGGAGTTTAATCCCGGCGTCGATCTCAATGACGCCGCCTCCGAAGTGCGCGAAGCGGTCAGTCGGGTTCGACAAGAGCTGCCCGACGATGTAGAACAACTCACTATTACCAAAGCCGACCCGGATGCCCAGTCGATCATCAATATCGCCGCGATCAGCGATACCCTGTCGGAAACCGAACTGACCCGACGCATCGAGCAGGACATAGTGCCGGAGCTGATTTCGGTCGACGGCGTGGCCGATGTTCAGGTATTCGGCGGCCGCGAGCGGGTGCTGCGTGTAGTGCTCGATCCCGGCCGGCTGGCCAGCGTCGGCCTCGGAGCTTCGGATGTCGCCGATGCCTTGCGCAGTGCACCTTTCGATGTCCCCACGGGCAGCTTTCGCTCCAATGACCAGGAGCTGCTGGTGCGCGCCGATGCCACCGCGATCACCGAAGAGCAAATCGCCGATCTAGTGCTCGCTGGCGATATCCGTATTGGCGATGTGGCCAACGTATTCTATTCGCCCAGAGACGCCGATTCGCTGGTGCGTTTCAATGGCCAGCCGGTGGTGGGCCTCGGAGTGGTGCGCCAAGCCCAGTCCAACACTTTGGAAATCTCCGAGGGCATACATCGGATTTTAGGGCCCATTGACGAGCGCCATCACGACCTGCAGCTAATCGTTACCGAAGACAACGCTACCTTTATTAAAGGCTCGGTGCGCGAAGTGATCACCAGCCTGTTACTCACGGTTGCCATAGTCGTGGGTACCATCTGGCTGTTCATGGGTTCGTTACGTATTACTCTCGTTCCCAGTATCGCCATTCCTATCGCCCTGGTGGGGACCGTCGCCGCTATTTGGGCGCTGGGTTTTTCTATCAATATTCTGACGTTGCTGGCGTTGGTATTGGCCACCGGTCTAGTAGTGGATGATGCCATAGTGGTGCTGGAGAACATTCAGCGCCGACGCGCTCAAGGGCTGGGCGCGCGCGCCGCCGCGGTGCTCGGTACTCGGCAGGTATTTTTTGCTGTGGTAGCCACCACGGCAGTGCTGATTTCGGTGTTCGTTCCCATTGCCATTTTGCCGAGCACGGCGGGCCGATTGTTTCGGGAATTCGGCTTCGTGCTCGCAGTGGCGGTCGCCATTTCTTCGTTCGTGGCCTTGTCTCTGGTGCCCGCCGCCGCCGCTCGCATATCGCCGGAAGCCAAAGATCAGCCGCATCCGGTTCGCGATCGGCTGCAGCGCTTGGGGCGTCGCTTCGCCGGTTTTTACGGCTGGTTGGTCGACTTGGCATTGCGAAGAGCCTGGCTGACTTTTGGCATCGCAATGCTGATTACCCTGGGTGCGGGCTTGACCTATCCCCAGCTGCCCAAAGAGTTGTTGCCCACTGAAGACCGTGGGGTAATCTACATAGGCGCCAACGGCCCGGAAGGTGTGGGCCTGTATTACTCCGAGCGCCAGGCTGATGCGGTTAGCAAGGTGGTACAACCATTACTCGAGTCCGGCGAGGCGGCGCTGGCATTTTCGATTATCGGCTGGCGCGACCCCAACAGAGCTTTGTTCGTATTGCCGCTCGCACCCTGGGATGAGCGCGAACGCAGCCAGCAGGAAATTGCCAAGCAAATTGAGAAGGGCTTGGAGGATATACCCGGCATCTCGACCTGGGTGGGCGCCGGCAATAGCCTCAATATTCGAGGCGGCGGCCAGGGCAACAGTCTAGAAATAGCACTGACTGGCCCGGATTATGATTCCATTTATCAAGCCGCACGAAATTTCAACGAAGCGGTAGAAGAGCGTTTCGAACACTTGACCGACCCCGACATGGATTACGACCCCAACAAACCGGAGCTGTCCCTGGTTATTGATCGCCGTCGGGCGAGTGAGTTGGGCATAGAGCTTGCCGATATTTCCACCACTTTGCGCGCGATGGTAGACGGCTTTGAAGTTGTCGATCTGAGTGTAGGCGTCGAGTCAATACCCATTAGCCTGGAATCGGCCACTGGCCAAATTCGCAGCCCCAGTGATCTGATGAATCTCTACATCAGTTCCCAAAACGGCGAGATACTGCCGCTCTCAAGCGTGGTGCAAATGCGCGAAAGTAGCACCGCTGCTGAGCTGGAGCGCGTGGTCCAGCGACGGGCAATCGAAGTCGAGTTTCAGCTCGATAGCGACTACCCCCTGGAAACTGCAATGGAGGAGTTGCGCGCCTTGGCCACGGAAACTCTGCCCGATGGCATTAGCATGATCTTTCAGGGCGAAGCCGAAACTTTGGGTGAAACCTCTCGAGAAGTCGCTCTGACCTACATCATTGCCTTGGTCGTAGTGTTTTTGGTGCTTTGTGCTCAGTTCGAAAGTTTCACCAGCGCGCTGATTGTCATGGTGACGGTACCTTTTGGTATTGCCGCAGCTATCTACGCCATTTTGTTTACTGGCACCAGTATTAATGTTTACTCTCAAATCGGTTTGGTCATGCTGATCGGCCTGATGGCCAAAAACGGTATCTTGTTGGTGGAATTTGCCGACCAGCTGCGCGACGCCGGTCACTCAGTACTCAGCGCGGTGCGCACCGCCGCTCGAGTGCGCCTGCGCCCGATCATTATGACCATGATGTCGACAGTGCTCGGTGGTCTGCCGCTGATTTTAAGCACCGGGCCGGGGGCTGAGTCGCGTTGGGCGATTGGCTGGGTGATCTTTGGTGGTCTGGGGTTGGCGGCCTTATTCACGCTCTTTCTGACACCTGTGGTTTACCTGGGGCTGGCGCGTTTCGCTAAACCTCGCGCGGCGGAAGCTCAGCGCCTGACCAGAGAAATGGACGAAGCTCTGGCCCTGCCCGACAGCGATACCACGCACCAGCAATAGAGCTCGCCGGTGTTCATTTAACTCAGTCGAATCGAATCCAACTAGGCGCCCAATTCCGCACTAACTGGAAGAATTGGGCGTTTTGCTATACTTGTATCAAAAGTCTGTGATTACAGTCTCGTTTGACACTAGCGCAACCTTGCTTGTATAACTGTAACGAATATCGAATCTGATTTGGTGTTTTGCCGGGACGCAGGACGACTTTGTCAGGAATTTCGGCTAGTTGCCAAAGCTTGCTTGGAAGCTGGCTTAGCCAGAAGATTCGATCCCTTTTTAAAACGTCCTTTAACGTTAACCTAGGCAATTTTCTTGCTGAGGTTGGTCGTCATCACAGCCCAAGCTCTATTGTCTTCGCACCGTCGGTTTGGATGTAAGGTTTAGATTGTTCGCCCTAGGTAGAAATTTTAGAGGCAAGTAAGAAGTTCGACTGAGTTTTCATTCACTTCACACCCGCACTAAGGAGATAGTTATGGCAGCTTCAGCACCTAAAGGCCGCGCTAATCAGGCTACCGAAGCCGAAAGTCCGCTCACGGATAAAACCGTATCCGCCGCTCACGAGGCCATCGACAGTTTGTCCGAGCGCGTTGCGCGTACGGAAAGATCGGTTAGAGGTATGGTTAACGATTCGAGCGAGAATCTGTCTGCACGCCAGGCCGAGATGAAAGCCAAGGTCGACGAGTCACTGGACAGTGCCCGAGGTTATGCTCGGGAAAATCCTTTGATGACGGTGGGCATAGCTTTCGCCGCAGGCGCTCTGGTAGCCGCCTTGTTGCGCCGCCGCTAAATTGCGCATAGATGCGAGGTATTGAATGCGATCGGAGCAGCATCGGCAACCGGACGATGAGCTGAACTCTGCCGATTCTCCCGCTCCGGAAGAAGAGGGAGAATCGCTGCTGGAAGTTGCGCTCGCTACTCTGGTGCTGTTTTATCAAACCTGGGTTGATCGGCTGGAATTATTCAAGGCTGAAGCCAGCCTGGCAATCAGCAGCTTGGTCTCAATTGCACTGCTGATTTGCAGCCTTGCGTTGGTTGTTGTTGTTGCCTGGATTATCGCCATGGGCGGTTTGGCATATTACGCATTGACGTTAGGGGTCTCATGGATAGCGGTGGTTTTTGGCATGTTGGTAGCACAGGCTTTACTCGCGGCATTTATCATTTGGCAAATAAGGCGCTTGTCCCGCCATTTGGTATTCGCCGCCACGCGCAATAGCTTCTCTACACTGCCAGAGCCAGCGGCACAGCCCCAATCTCGCTCGGCGGAGTCGTGAAATGATCAGCATAATGTTTTTTTCGGAGCGCAAACGAGTTGCGCAATTGCAGGCACGCCTGAACAACCATCGGCAGAATTTGCGCTTGTGTCGTCGGTTTTCAATCTGGCTGCTGCGGCGAAAACTAACTACGCCGGAAGGCATTGGTTTTAGTTTTGCAGCCGGTTATTTGGCCAGCCCCGCTATCGTTGAAGGTAAAGGCCCTCAGAAATTGTTTCCGCTCTACAACTATGGGCTAAGACAACTGATCGTGCTGGTACGCAGTCTTTTCTGAGGCGCCTCTGCCTGAACAAAGGTTTCGCACCGCTAAGCATTTGGGTTAACAAGCTGTCGAGAATCAGGAACGCCTTTGCTTGGCTTTGGCGCGGCGGGCTCGATCTCGCTCGGCTTTTTCTTTGGCTTTTATTGCTTCTTCCTGCTCTGCTTCTCTTTGTTCAATTTCGATCATATTCGGCAGTTCCAAACTGATTTGCCCCAACAGTCCGGCCTGAAACTCGTTCACTAGCAGCGAAGAAACCTTCTGCAAGTCCACTCCGCCGCCTTTGCGCACGCAGTTGCGGGCTCGACCTATGGCATCCAGCAAGTCAATTTCGTTTGCAGGAATTTCTTCCAGGCCGTAGCGATTTTTTAGGGCCTCTGGATAGTGTCGGCCTAGATGCTCGGCCAGAAAAGCCGCCACTTCTTCGTACTCAAACACCCGGTCCTTAATGGCGCCAGTAGCGGCTAAGCGGTAACCGCAGGCCGGGGGGGTCAACTTGGGCCATAAAAACCCCGGGGTGTCGGTCAGCACAATGCGACCGTCCAATTTGATGCGCTGCTGGGCCTTGGTCACGCCGGCTTCATCGCCGGTTTTGGCGATTTTTCGGTCGGCGAGAATATTGATCAGGGTCGATTTGCCCACATTGGGAATGCCCATGATCATAGCCTGGATGCTGCGCGCCTCCAGATTCAGATGGGCGGTCAAATCCCGACATACTTGAATCAGATTCTTGATCTGGGCGGGCTGCTTTTGTGTTACCGGCAGTGCTTTAACGCCCTGTTCCTGCTCCATATGAGTAATCCACAAAGCAGTAACCGCTGGGTCCGCCAGATCCGATTTGTTAAGCAGCTTGATACAGGGTTTGTCGCCGCGCAGTTTGGGTACCAAGGGGTTTTCGCTGGAGAAGGGAATACGGGCATCCAGCACTTCAATGACCACGTCCACCTGCGACATGATTTGAGCGATTTCCTTGCGCGCTTTGTGCATGTGTCCTGGAAACCAATTAATAGCCATATTTTCACTCTGCGTCGAAGGTTTGGTGCCAGGGCGGATTCTCGCTTGATTGGACCAAGTACTCAATCACTTTCGGGGTTAAGCGGTTGTGGGAAACTCGATCCAAGGATCGATTCTTGGGCGGTTGAGCATGAAAACGGGGATTAAAATAGTGAATAAAGCACTGGATTCTATATGAAGGATCGATCTTAGCAGTGATCAAATCCCATCAGATTTAGTGCTATTATTTGTTTTGTCTAATTATAGGATAATATGACGTAAATAAGAGGATGGAAATAATAATTTAATAAAACAATGGTACTTTTATGGTTTTCTCTTCCTTTAATCTGTTAAAAAATCGCTTTCAAATTCTGTTGTTCTCGCTGTTGACAGCCTCCAGTTTTCCCGTTTACTCGATTGAATTAACGGGCATAACCAATTCCCACGATCCAGCCACTTTGGTCAAAGACCAAGATACCTATTTTCACTTTACTACCGGCAATGGGGTCTGGTACTCCCGCTCTACCGACATGGTTAATTGGGGGAATCCCGATACAATATTCGGAACTTCCTGGCCTAGTTGGATTAACGACGCTGTGCCTGGCTTTGAGGGCCATTTCTGGGCTCCGGACGCCATTCAAATGGGCAATTACTATTACGTCTATTACTCGGTTTCCACCTTCGGCAGCTCCCGCTCCGCAATAGGTGTGGTGCGCACGCCTTCGCTGAAAAATCCCAACTGGGAAGACCTGGGCGTGGTGGTGCAGTCTTACGGCGGCTCCAACGAAATAAATGCTATTGATGCCGCATTGTTTCGCGACCATGACGGCCGGGTGTATATGTCTTATGGGTCATGGTTTGGTGGTCTCGGGGTCGCGGAAATCAATCAGCGCACCGGCAAACTGGCCTCTTCGGTTTCACATATCTATGGTGGCGGACACCAGTCTATAGAGGCTCCCTATATCACCCGCAATGGCGATTACTACTACTTGTTTTTCACCCGAGGGCTCTGCTGCAGGGGCGCCGACAGCACTTACGAGGTACAGGTGGCTCGCTCGACCAACGTATTGGGGCCCTACACGGAAGAGCGCAATTTACTTCCGAATCAAGATGGAAAGCGTAAGGGGCCGGGTCATATCGGCATTATCAAACAGGATGGCTGCAACTTTACCACCACTCACTACTATGACCTGAACGATAACGGCGCTGCCAAACTCGACCTGCAGTTGATGACCTTCTCGGGAGGCTGGCCATCGATGACGCATAACTTTAGCTCTATCGCTAGCTGTGGCGGTACCAGCGAAGGTTTGTATCGTTTCGAGTCCCGCCACAGTGGGAAGAGTTTAGAAATTGAGTATGCCGACACAGCCAATGGCGGCAACGTCGTCCAATACGATTTTCTTGGCGGTTTGCATCAAAAGTGGTACCTGGTCGACCAGGGTACCGGCAATTACAGCATTATTAACGCCGGCAGTCTCAAAAGTATGGATGTTTGGGCGGCTAGCACTCAGGCCGGCGCTAACATCGCTCAGTGGGACTACTGGGGCAGTGCCGGCCAGCGCTGGAAGTTCAACGTCGTTACCGGCGCTTATGTAGAAATTGAGTCTGACTTGAGCGGCATGGTGCTGGATATTTACGCAAAGAGCAGGGCAAACCAAGCCAATATTGTTCAGTGGCACAGTAATGGAGGATCTAACCAGCACTGGCGATTGATTCGCCAGCACTGATCTTGCTCTAGCATCGGAACTTAAAAAAAGCGCGCCCCAAGGCGCGTTTTTTTATTCCTTAAGAATTTGCGATTTGTTCTTTAACTGATTAAGCCTCAGCACAGAGGATTTGCTTCGGCAATTCATTCTGCATACGTATTCAAAACTATTGCATACGTATGCAGCGTTGTTACCCCACCATGGCCGGCATACCATCTCGAAGGAGTGCAGATCCAAGCCGCTTCACCAATCCTAGGAGTCATAATAATGAAAATGCGTTTGAGCAACTGGCCAGCCATTTTGTTTTCGACCTTGCTGCTGACTTTGGGCATGGCTTCAGGCTGTGGGGGCGGGTCCTCTGACAATCCGCCTGCCGGCGGAGGTGATCCGGTCGATGAACCCGGAAACGGCAGCGGCGATGACGGCGATGCCGATGATGATGGCAATGGCGACGATAGTCCCAGCGAGCCTTTGGCCTGCAACAGCGCCAGTTATCAGACGGCAATGAACCTGCGTATTTATCAGGTAATGACCGAGTCTTTTATCGACGGTGACGCCAGCATCGGCTACGGCGTAGGTTACGGTACCAGCCATCACAATGGTGACATTCGCGGCATTATCGACAGCCTGGATTACATCAAAGGCTTGGGTTTCAACGCTATATGGCTAACGCCGGTTTTTGAAAGTGTCGCGCTGCCGAGCCAAGATCTCGCAGCCGATCGCTTGGATGCCACCGGTTATTATGCGACTAACTTCTTTGCCATAGATCCTAACTTCGGCACTATGGAGGATGCCCGCGAACTGGTTGAGACAGCCCACGAAAAAGGGCTATACGTGCTTTTTGACGGCGTTTTTGGGCATTTCAAAAATAACGCTGACGACTACCCCTCGCCTGAATCCCGCAGCGTCACTACCAGCGGTCTGCCGGTCGCAGGCACTGGCCGTTTGGCTGAATACCCTGAGGATTTGGACTTCTTCAAAGAGGTGGCCAGCTACTGGGTTAAAGAACTGAAAATTGACGGCTGGCGCCTGGATCAGGCTTACCAGGTACCGCTCGACGCCTGGGTTGAGATTCGCGCTGCGGTGCAGGAGGCTTCCGCGTCGGTGACTTATACCAATGCGGACGGCGAAACGGTCAATCCGCTGGGTTACATGGTGGCTGAAATCTGGAAAGGGGAAAGCGACATTGCCGCCGAAGCCTATGGTCCGGAAGCCGACCCAGCGCTGTGTTCGGCGTTCGACTTTCCGGTGCGCTACGCCCTGGTGCAAGCTCTGGCGGTCGAAGAAAGTGGCGCGAGCAATCCGACTCCAGCCCGTTTGCGCAACGGTTACAACAGCCACAGCGCCTACCCCTCGCACGCTCTTCCCAATGGCTTTCTGGGCAATCACGATCTGGTTCGCTTTGGCGATCTGCTGCAGCGGGGAGACATAGCCGATCCGGCGGATGCAGGCTATTGGCTTCGTCACAAAGCGGCCTACAGCTTCCTGACCGCCTACAGCGGCCCAATTACTTTGTATTACGGCGAAGAAATCGGCCAGGAAGTTCCCAACTATGCTGATCAAGTGACCTTCAATTGCGCCGATCAAGGCTTGTGTGATGACCATGTGGCCCGCACCAGTGGGAAGATCGAGGGTTTGCCCAGCGGGGAAGACAGGGTTGTTTTTGAAGCGAGCGAACAGCAGGCCGAGCTGCGTGATTACCTGCGTAAGCTCATGGCCATGCGCGCCCAGGAGCCAGCCTTGTATCGCGGCAGTCGGACGTCCATAGTCGCCCCGACCGAGGTGGCCGGCGCGCTCTATGCCGATTACAAGGCGCACCAGGATGAAGCCGTTATCTACTTGCTGAATCTCAGTGGCGAGCCTTTGAGCACCAGCTTTGCCGCCTGTGCCCTGGGTGCCACCGGTGACCTGACCAACCTTATGACGCAGGAGGTCATTAGCCCCGACCAGGACGGAAATTATCAGATTCAGATAGCGGCCACATCCGCTTTATTTCTGAAAGTAGCCACTCCGGCCGAGGGCGGGCCGGGCTGTGAGCTCAACGATAGCCCCATAGGTACGGGGCCCTTGGCCAGTTGCAGTACCCCGGATGCGGAGGGTGACGGGCCTCTGGCCACCAATATGTACATCCGCGGAAACTACGCCGGCGGTAACAACTTCGAGGCCACGCCCACGGATCGCCAATTTAGCTACAAAGGCGACAACCTGTATCAAGTGGTGGTGACCGAAGCTTCCGCCACCAGTTATGGCTTTAAGTTTGCCAGTTCCGATTGGAACTACGAGTTTGCTGTGGCCGGCAGTGCCGATGTGATTCTGGGGGCTGAACAGGAGATGGCGCCGGCATCCGGTTTCAATACCGAGTCCTTCATTGAGATTACCGATCCGTCTGACTATGTTTTCAGCTTTTTAATCGATAACAGCTTAGACGGCGGCACTATGATGGTAAGCCAGTGCGCCGATTGAACCGAATTTGAGCATGGCCGTTGACTTGATAGGGCGCTTCGGCGCCCTTTTTTGGTTTCAATGTCTCGAACCTCAACTTACCGCCGGTCCCAACTGCGGAACCAAATAATGCAAGACGCATTTTTGGTACTAATCTTTAAGAAGCGCTCGCCTCGAAGAGTGTCAACCGAGACGGAGCTGAAACTTTTTTTACCCCAGCCCGTATATCGGTTTAGACATTGAAAGCGGAAATGGCTGAGACGGATTATGGATTCGAATGACGAGGAATTGGTGGCTCTGATCGCCCGGTGCGCTATCCGGGATCAAGCAGCGTTAAAACAGTTGTTCGAGCGCCTGGGAGGCTACCTGCACGCGGTGGCTTATCGTATTTTGCGTTCGGAAGAGCTGAGCAACGAGGTGTTGCAGGATGCTTTTGTACAAATTTGGGACAATGCGTCCTCTTATCGCGCTGATTTGGCGCGGCCGTTAACCTGGATGACGAGTATTTTGCGCTATCGCGCTCTGGACCAGTTGGCTCGGGAGCGCAAACACAGCGAGCGCTGTCTGCCCAATGGCGATCGGGATATCCTCGATCAGTTGGTAGGGCAGGACAATCCCGAAGGCAGGGCTCATAATTCTGAGGTTCAGAAATTCTTGACGGAGTGTTTGGCGGCGCTTAGCGAGCGGATGAGGCGCAGTGTGCTACTGGCGTATCTCGAAGGTTTTTCCAGAGAGGATATTGCCGAAACATTCAACACTAACACCAATACGGTAAAGTCATGGCTTCACCGGGGTGCAGAAAGGTTGCGTAAATGTCTGGAAGCCAGAATCAATCCTTGAGTAGTGACTCCCGGGCGTTCGAGTACGTATTGGGTACGCTGCCTGTGTCCGAGCGGCGGGATTTTGAACGGGCTATGGAAGAGGATGAGTCTCTTGCCAGGGCAGTGCGGTTTTGGGAGGAACAGCTGATGGCGATCCAGGATCAGCATGCCAGCAAGGCGCCCAGTCGTGATGCCTGGCGGCGTATTCAGCAACGCATAAACGCTCGCTCGGCTCCTGAAGCCGAAGCCAGTTCCTGGCGGCGCTGGCTGCCCTGGAGCATGGTAGGCGCTTTGATGCTGGTGTTGATTATGGTTTTACCCCAAGCTTTTGATGAAGAAAAGCCGACCAGCATTCCCAACAGCGATTATGTGGCGGTTTTGACCGATGACAGAGGTCAACCGCGGCTGACCGCGATAACGCTCTCCAAGGGCGAGTTGCTCTGGCTTCAGTGGCAGGATCTTAATCTGCAAGAGAACCGCAGCGCGCAGCTTTGGGCGGTTTCTCGTCGAGACGGCCGGACCCGACCAATTGCCGTTTTTGACAGCGTCGATACTCAGCGGCTTCCGCTCGATCAGGCGCGCCGGCGCTTGATCGCCGACGCCGAATTTTTACTGCTGACCGAGGAGGAGCCGGGTGGTTCTCCTCTGGATGAACCCAGCGATCAGCTCTTGGCGCGCGGCGCCTGCGTTCGTTTGAGTACCGACAAATCTTCCTGAGAGTCCGCCCGCCCGGCATATGTATCGCTGCTATACTCTGAGGAACGCAGTTTCTGCATTACTCGTTCTTCCAACAAAATTTTTGGGCCAGAATTATGTTTGCTAGATGGCTGGCGGCAAGTTTACTCGGTCTGAGTGTGTGCCTAACCGCCTGGGCGGCAGATCCGGACCTTAGCGACCCCGCGCTTGAGACGTGTATCGCGCAGTTAATGCAGGAGCAGGGCTGGTCCTCGGTCGAAGAGGTTACCGAGGTTAAATGCCACAACAGCGGTATTGGTTCGCTGGCCGGCAT
>CAZKCY010000034.1:0-3063 GCA_964551155.1 uncultured Marinimicrobium sp.
GCCCTGGGTAAAGCGGAATACCGCGCCCTGCAGGCGGCCGTCGATGCGCTCGGCGAAAACCCGCTTGATGCCCCCATGGGTCACTTCGCCGTGAATCATCTGGTTCTGATAGGGGCCCACATTCAACGGCGCCGGTTCGCTGGGCGAATTGCCGATTTCGTCCTGGGGCAGCCAGACCACCGGTTTGGTTTCGGTGAGATTGGCGGTGCCTTCAAAATCCACCGAGCGGGAACCGTACCAGGCGCCTTCGGTCAGCTCCACGATTTTGCTCGCCGGCAGCCAGTCGCCCTGGTTGTCGGCAATGAACAATTCTCCGTCGACACCAAAGCCTATGCCGTTGGGCGTGCGCAGTCCGCTGGCGATAAATTCCACCGAACCGTCGGCCTTGCTGATTTTCATCGCTTTGCCGCGATCCGGCGCCTGGGGATCGGCGCTGGCGCCGCCGGGCAGAATGGCGGTGGCCAGAGCGGCGTAGAAGTAGCCGTCTTGGTATTCGAGCCCGAAGGCGAATTCGTGGAAGTTGTCGGTCACGCTCCAGTCGTTGGCCAGGGCCATATAGCGGTCGATAATGCCGTCGCCGGTGTCGTCCACCAGCCGCGTCAGCTCCTGCTTTTGCATAACGTAGATATCGCCATCCACCACTTTCACGCCCAGAGGCTCAGCCAAGCCGCGGGCAATGCGTTTGACCTTGATTTGTTCGGGCGGCGCGGTGTAGTTCTCGACGATATAGACCGAGCCTTCCGGGTCCCAGGTGGTGACCACCAAGCGGCCATCGGGCATAAAGTCCAAGCCGCCCACTAAGGGCTCGAAATCGTCGGGCCGAGCTTGATACAGCTCGAAGGACGGATGCAGGCCGGCCACTTCGCGCTGATCCCCCGGGATCGACTTGATGATTTTGGGATCGGTAATTACCGGCACCACAGTACGCAAGTCGTTAGGCGTTGCTACCAACATGGATTCGGGTATCACTTCGAACTCACCCGATACGGGATTGAACCACTGCAGTGAAAGCGTCGCGCCGCCGGTGGCCTGGAAGAAAATGATTTCCAGCGGATGCAGGCCGGGTTTTAGGTCCACTTCGGCATCTACCGGCTCTGGGCCGTGGAAGCCCCAGTTGTCGATCAGCCGCTCGCCATCCAGATACAGGTAGCCGCCGTCGTCACTCACCAGACGCAGGCGGGTTTTCAGGGGCGCTTCAATGTTCAAGTGGGTTTTGACCTGATAGGCAAAGCGCTCTTTTTCCGGCGCGAAAGCATCGATGGTGGGCAGGTGAATCTGCGGGCTGAAAGCGGCCATGGCCGGCGGTTCGCTGCGCAAAACATCGACGTGGGGCTGGTCACCGGTGAAATAGTGCAAATAAAACAGTGCGCCGGGGCTTTTTGCGTTCAGCTCGGGAGTCTTGGGCTGCATATTGACGGCCACCGCCGGCTCGCCCATCAACCACTCAGCTTCTTCGGCCACGGCTAGCGGTTTTAGGGAGAGAATGTACTCCACCATCTGCCGGGCATCGGCGGGCGCCAAATTGGGGTGCGGCGACATGGGCACCTGGCCCCAGTTGCCGGCGCCGCCTTGGATAATCTTGTCGGCCAGCTGCTGAATCGTTTCGGGGTCGGCGGAATAGCGTTGGGCCATGGCCACATAGGATGGCCCAACAGTTTGTACCTCGGCGTTATGACAGGCGGCGCAGTCACTGTTGGCGATCAGCGTCGCGCCCGGATGCCCGACTGCTTCCGTTTCGGGCTCGGGTACTGTTTCGGCCACGGCGTCGGCGACACTCAAACGGATGCGACTGTTGCCGTTGGAAAAGGTCAAATCGCCACTGTCGGTGCGCGCCACGGCGCCCTCGAGCTGATAGTCAGCGGTCAAGGTGGGCGCGTGCAAAATCAAGCGGGCGCCGGAGGGCAGGCCTTCGACCAGAAATTTTCGTTCCAGAGTCAAAGCGTCGTTTTGGTAGCGGGCAGTCGGCGTTTCTTCAACACGGATTTTTTCATCGGCCGTATTGGCGCCGTAGAGCAACACCGGTTGATGTTCTTCGAGCCGATAACCCTGATAGTCCAATTCTGGCAACTGGTTTCCAGCCAGTTCCCAATGGGTATTGGTATCTACGAAATAGACCCTGCCTTGACTGGCCGGCTGTGGGCCGTGGCGGCCATCGAAAACCGCACCTTGGGTTTCCAGCTCGCCCCTCCAGGCCTTGTGCAGGGAGCCTCCATCGGTGTCGTAAGCAAGGCGAATGTCCTCGCCGAGGCGCAGCGTTAAAACCCTGGGCTTGCCATCGACCACCGAGCGAAATGCCGTTATCGGCCCCTCGGGGGCGGCAGCTCCCGGCGGCGCAGAGTTGGAATCCTGACAAGCCTGCAGCAACAGCAGGGAACTTAGTAGCACCGAGACTAAACAGCGGCGATTTACGGAGTGCAGCTTGTGCATTTTGAGCTCCAGTTATTTATTATTCAGCGCTCTAAACTCAATCCGGAATCTGGTCGTAGATCCAGCTTAGCCGCCATAAAACCGGCAATCTATCACAACCAGCCCCAAGCCCGATTTTGAATACGTATGCAGGCTCGAATCAAGCCATCGCGAGACGTGGCAACAATTCAAACAGGGTCAATCCCAGAAGCGCGACGTTGGCCGCCAGCCCCAGAAGGTAGAAATAGCTGCGCGGGCTGGGATTTTTTTCGGTGGCTAGCGCATAAAACAAAATCATATGCCCGATGCGTGCCAGCGCGAATAGTGTAATCAGCAGAGCCGTCCAGCGCGGATTCACGCCCGCCAGAATGGCGACAAACACAGTACCCAAAAACAGCGGCATGTTTTCGAGCGAGTTCATAAAGGTGCGGTGGGCGCGAAAGGTAAAGGATTCGTGCGAAAGAGAAGGGTCGATCTTGCCGGGCACGGCGCCCGGGCGGCTGGCTTTGGCGATAGCCGCGACCATCGCCTGAATTAAAAGCATTACCAGAACAATACAAATCGCCAGATAGCTGAGGGAATAATCCTGGGTCATGGGCAATTCTGTTCCTTAATAAAATTTAGCGGGTTAACGGCCATCCCAACTCAGTAAAGCTC
>CAZKCY010000034.1:3073-12274 GCA_964551155.1 uncultured Marinimicrobium sp.
TAAGCCCTAGAATTGCGACAAAGGCGCTACCCCAAAAACAGCGGCATGGTTTCGAGCGAATTCATATAGATGCGGTGGGTTAACACCGGCCCAACTCAGTAAAGCTCATAGACGCTCACTTTGTAGCCTTTGTCGCGCAGCAGCTGCAGAAGATTGTCCGGACCGGACAGATGTAGAGCATCGAGCACCATAAACTCCAGCTCGGCGGTGGTGAGCATGGTTTGCAAATCGTTTAGCCAAGCCCGGTTGCGCGCGCCAACCAGAGTTTTATGCAGCTCCGGAGCCTGGGCGCGCAGCTTTTTACCCATCAACCGGTCGAACTCGGCCATATCGCCTCGGCGCCAGGCACTGGCAACCGGCTTGGCCTTGTCTTCCATGGCCTCCAGCTCGGTCAGAGTGGCGGCGATCAATTTATCGGGATTGATGTGGTTGAGCTGATCGAGCAAGGCGAGCTGTCGATCGGGGCTCTCAAGCAAGCCCACAGGTTTGCCGGAAGCCCGAGCTCGGGCGAGAAAGTGGGCGTCGACGCCCCGTCCAAGACTCAAACGCTGGGTTTCCGCAACAGTAAGTGTTGCGACTGCAAAGGCGGGCTTGAACATCAGCATGGTCATGGCGGGCAGCTGACGCTTTGCCGAAAAACTCTGCAAGGCCTGCCAGGTCGCCGGCGCGAGCACCGAGCGCAGGTTGCGGCCGTCGCGATAGATATTGGCCTGCATGACTTTGACGCCAAATTGAGCGCTATTGAGTTCGTTCAGATCGGTTTGGACATAGAGCTTGTCGGCGATTCTATAGGCCTGCTCAAATTCCGGCGGCAAGGGGTAGTCGCCCGAGCCCAGCAGAGAGCTGGTGGCGCCGATCAGAATCTGGCGCTCGCCGCTGGACACCTCCCAGACCGAGGTCTGCGCCTGGGCCCCGATACTGAGCAGCAACAAACCGGCGCCAAACCAGCGCTGCACCGATTTGCAAATCAAGACTTTGAACATAGAGCGCCTGCTAATTAAGGCAAAAGGAAAAGGCTAAGAAGCTCTGACGACTTTGCCGGTCGCCAGGTCGCGAATTTCGGAAGGCTGACTGCGATGGCCGACCTTGCCGGGGGTAATGTCATCCAAGGCGTTGCCGAAATAACGCCTGACCTGCAGTTGATTGCGGGCCGGAGGCTGGCCCTGAGGGTTGGCCGAGGTGGAGACTATCGGGCCGCCAAAAGCGCGGCTAAGACCGGCCGCCAAGGGGTGATCGGTAACTCTGACCGCCACCGACTCAAAACGTCCACTGATCCAAGTGGGTACCCGACCATGGTGGGGTATTAGCCAGGTATAGGGCCCCGGCCAGCTCTGCTTCAGGCGCTGGCGTTGGATATCGTCCAGACCTTCGAGCAGCGGCTCCAGCTGACTCAGGTCAGCGGCCAGCAGTATCAGGCCTTTGGCGGGCGAGCGATCTTTGAGCCCCAGCAACCGGGCCACCGCCGCCTGATCACTGGGGTCGCAACCCAAGCCCCAGACCGCCTCGGTAGGATAGGCCACTACCCCACCAGCACGCATAATTTGTGCGGCGCGGCCAATAAGCGGATTGCGCGACCAGTCGAGCATGAATTCAACTCCCGTTTTAGCCTGCCGTCGAACGGGCTCTGGCACTAAAAGTGTAGGCTGTGGTTTGGGTGCTAAGACCCCGGCTCGCTCAATTTGCCGCCAAAAGCTCGACTGTGCGTACGTAGCCATTGGGGGTTTCGGTAACCGCGCCTTTGAGCTCCAAGCTTATCAGGTAAGCGGCGAGCCTGCCCACATCAAATCGGCTGCGCTCAGACAGACTGTCGAGATCTTGTGGGTCGTGCCCCAGCGCGGTCAAAACGGCTTGTTCTTCCAAGGTAAAAGACGCTTCCGGTAGCGCGTTATCGGTAGCAAGAGAGCGCACCGAGTCATCAAACAAACTCTGTTGATAACCCAGTAATGCGCCCAGCTCCCGCACTAGGTCAGCACCGCTCTCCACCAGGGTCGCTCCCTGCCGAATCAAGCTATGACAACCCCGAGCCAATGGGTTGTGAATCGAGCCGGGTATCGCAAACACCTCCCGGTTATCCTGCAGCGCGTGGCGGGCGGTAATCAGCGAGCCGCTCTGAAGCGCGGCTTCAACCACCAAAGTGCCCGCGCTCAAACCGCTGATGATTCGGTTGCGCTGGGGAAAATTGCCCGCTTGTGGGCCGGTGCCGAGCGGAAATTCCGACACCAGCGCGCCGTTATTGGCCAGAATCCGCTCGGCCAAGGCTCTATGGCGACTGGGATAGATTCGATCGATGCCGGTTCCGAGCACCGCTATGGTCACGCCGCCGGCGTCCAAAGCGCCCAAATGGGCGGCACCGTCTACACCGAGCGCAAGGCCGCTGGTGATAGCAAAGCCGTTCGCGGCCAAATAATGTGAGAAACGCCGAGCGTTGTCGAGGCCGCCGGCCGTGGGACTGCGACTGCCGACAACCGCCAACTGAGGCAAATTCAGTGCGCCTAAATTGCCGCGCACATAGAGCAGCGGTGGAGGGCGGTGAATCTCGCGCAACAGCGGTGGGTAGTCGGGGCTGCCCAGACTGAGAGTTTTGACCTCCGGATGCTTCACCAGCCAGTCCCGATCGCGCTGCAGTAGCTGGCCCAATTCACTGCATTCGGGATTTTTCCAATACGCCTGCAGGACCTCAAAAGCCGGAGCTTTCAAATGCGCTTTGAGCTTATCACCGGATTGCTCGAGTGCTGCGAGGGGACTGCCGAAGGCCTCGATCAGGCGCCAATACGACTTGGCGCCAAGACCGGGTAGATGTTGCAGCAACAGCGTTGCCTGAAGTTCTGGGTCCATGTTTCATCCTTGAAGCACAGGCCGCCGAAGCGGCGTTTTTAAAATCGGACCTTAGGGCTAAGGCCTCGCTTGATCAGGGATTGCTCAGCCGGTCGTTTATCGCGAGCGGACGGTCGGCTTCCAACACCAAGCCGAAGCTCATCTTGTCGAAGGTACGGAATATCATCACCAAGCCGGCGCGCTCATCGGGCAACTTAACCATCTCGTTGGTGACTCGGTCACGCACCGTCTCGCCCACTTTGAAAGCGGCCAGCACATTGCCCACATAAAGACCTTCGCGCTCGCCCAAATTGACCATGACCACGTCCATCTTGCCAACTTGGGTGACGCCGCCTTCGACCGCCAAAATCACGCCTTCGACTTCATTATCAGGGGCACTGGGATAAAAGGTGGAGTCAACGGCACGCTCTTCGCTGGGCAGCAACCGATCGGCCGGGCGCATTTCTTCGCTGGAACGAGTCACTCTCAGCGTTGCGATATCGTCTTCGGTGGTAATTACACTCACCGCCCCTATGCTGAGCGCATGGGTACCCAGGTATTCTTTGGTGACCGGATCGATATAGACCCGCTGCTTGCGGTAGACGCCGTAGTTGTTGACGCCGTCATTGAAATCGCCCCGAGCGTAGACTCGATCACCCTCGCCCACAATCAGTCGACGCTCGGGACCGGCCAGAATGTGGGGCCCCTGCTCCAGTTGTTCTTCAGAAACGATTCGGCTGCGAGACAAGAAACTGTTAACCCTGTCCAGAGGAATAGCCGATATAGCGTCGTCGTCCGACAGCACCCGAACGCTTGGGCTCAGCTTGGTAGTGCCCGGCGCCAGCTTGACGGTGCGATCCAGAGTCAAATGAGGTTTGCCATCGATATACACCAGCCGGATAACGTCGCCGGGATAAATCAAATGCGGGTTGGCGATGTCCGGATTTACGTGCCAGATTTCGGGCCAAAGCCAGGGGGTGTTGAGAAACCGGTTGGAAATGTCCCAGAGTGTGTCGCCCTTCTGGACGGTGTATTCATCGGGGTGATCCGACCGGAAGGTCGACTGTTGGGCCCAGCTCGCCAAACTCAGCAGCGAAGCCGCTACCAGAGCTAAAATCATTTTTTTCATAGAAACCGATCCTGTTTTTTCGGCCGGGGATTCTTAAGCGTTATAATAGGCCTAGCGGCAGTTGAAAAACTATCTGCCGGGCCTCGGCACCTATTCCGTTTAACTGGTGCGCGGCTTGGAGTAGACTGTCGACCCTCAAAGCACGGAACTTGTGTGCGGCTTCAATGCTCTACTTTATTAGGCCGCATGGCAAGTAAATGCTGTGCGATCATAATGTTAGCAGCGCTAATTAGCTTTTTACTAGAAGTTTGTCACAAAGATTAGGGCAAAATTACTCAGATTATGGCGAAATTACAGATACTTGAGTTTCCCGACCCTCGGCTGCGCACCGTCGCCAAATCGGTGGTCGCTGTCGATGAGACCATTCAGCAGCTGGTTTCGGACATGTTCGAAACCATGTACGCCGCTCCGGGCGTGGGTCTGGCGGCCACTCAGGTGAATGTTCACCAGCGCGTGGTGGTTATCGACGTGAGCGAAGACCAGAGCCAGCCAATGGTGTTCATCAACCCGGAAGTCACCGTGTTGGACGCCGAAACGCTGCGCGACTACGACGAAGGCTGTCTGTCGGTGCCCGGTTTCTATGAGACAGTCTCGCGTCCCGAACGAGTGCGGGTCGACGCCCTGGATCGCGACGGCAAGCCGTTTAGCCTCGAGCCCGACGGCCTGCTGGCGGTGTGCATTCAACACGAGCTGGATCATCTGAACGGCAAGCTGTTTGTTGACTATGTATCGCCGGTCAAACGCCAGCGCATTCGCAAAAAACTGGAAAAACAACAGCGCGCCTCGGCCTGATAAATCATATTCGCGCCGGGCGCGCTATGTCGCTCAGCACCGTCCCCAACAGACGACCCCAAATGAAGCAAAGCATCAAATCCCAAGGCCTGCGCATTGTCTTCGCGGGTACCCCCGATTTTGCCGCCCACCAACTGCAAGCGCTTTTGGACAGCGGCGAGCACCAGCTGGTCGCAGCCTACACCCAACCTGACAGGCCCGCCGGCAGAGGCAAGAAACTCTCGCCCAGCCCGGTAAAACAGCTGGCGCTAGCCCATAATATTCCGGTATTTCAGCCCGAGTCGCTCAAAGGCGAAACGGCACAAGCCGAATTGGCGGCTCTGAATGCGGATGTCATGGTGGTGGTGGCCTATGGTCTGCTGCTGCCCCAGGCGGTACTGGATATTCCCCGGCTCGGCTGCGTCAATGTGCATGCCTCGCTGTTGCCCCGCTGGCGCGGCGCAGCGCCAATCCAGCGAGCTATTGAAGCCGGCGACCGCAAAACCGGCGTCACCATCATGCAGATGGATGCGGGTTTAGATACCGGCGCCATGCTGCTGAAGGCCGAATGCCCTATTGAAGCTACCGATACCGCCGCTGACCTGCACGATCGACTGGCGAAAATCAGCGCGCCAGCGCTGCTGGAAATTTTGCGTCTGCTGCAAGAAAATCGAGCTCAGTCGCAAGCGCAGGATAATACCTACAGCACCTACGCCGCCAAGATCAGCAAAGCCGAAGCCGAACTGGATTGGCGTTCAAGAGCTGAACAGCTGGCGCGGCAGGTGCGCGCTTTCAATCCTTTTCCAATCGCCTTTACTCGCAAGACCGGCGGCGAAGATCGGATCCGAATCTGGAAAGCTCAAGCCACTGAGGCTTCCCATGGTTCTGCACCCGGAAAAATTCTGGCGTTAGGCTCAACCGGGCTGGAAGTAGCCTGCGGCAAGGGCAGTCTGCTGATCACCGAAGTGCAACTGCCAGGCAAAAAAGCCATGCCGGTGGAAGCCTTGGTGCGCGGCCATCCCGATTATTTCAGCGTCGGCGAATCCCTGGCGTTGCCGGCGACCAAGGCTGAGGTTTGAAGCCGGTTTCCACTGTTGTGGCCGCAGCCGCTTCAGGACGCACCTCTGACTTAAAAAAGGATCGCCCATGAAAGTGCGCACCGCAGCCGCTAAGCTGCTCGGCCAGATTTTGCGCCATAGCGGCTCGCTTTCCAGCCTGTTGCCAGCGGCTCAGGAGAAAGTGCCCGAGCGCGATCGCGCGCTCCTGCAGGAACTCTGTTTCGGAAGCCTACGCTGGCAGCCTAAGCTGGAGGCCTATCTGGAGCTGCTGCTCGACAAGCCCCTGAGAGCCAAAGACAGTGATATTCAAGCTCTGTTGATGCTTGGCCTCTACCAACTGATCTACACCCGCATCCCGGACCATGCCGCCATCGGCGATACCGTGGAATCGGCGCGGGATTTGAAAAAGCCCTGGGCCACCCGGCTGGCCAACGGAGTGCTGCGCCGTTTTCAACGTGAACGGCTGGAGCTGGAAGAGCGCCTTAAAGATCAACCGGAATTTATCACCGCCCACCCACGCTGGTTGCTAGACAGTTTGGAGCGCGCTTGGCCGGAGCAGATCCACAGCATCGTCGAGGCCAACAACAGCCATCCGCCTTTAACCCTGCGCCTGAATACTCGAAAAGTCAGCCGCGCGCAGTACCTGACTCAATTGGCCGAAGCCGGCATAGAGGCCGAGCCGACCCGCCACAGCCCGGCAGGTATTCAACTGCTCAGCCCTAGGGATCCGCGCGAGTTACCGCTATTTGGCGAAGGCTTGGTCAGTGTCCAGGACGAGTCGGCGCAGTTGGCCGCGGTGCTGCTGGATCTCGCCCCCGGCCAAAGAGTGCTGGATGCCTGCTGCGCCCCCGGCGGCAAAACCGGGCATATACTCGAACTGGAACCGGCGCTGGCTCAAGTCGTGGCACTCGACAGCGACGCGCGCCGTTTGGAACGAGTGCGCGAAAATCTCAACCGCTTAGAGTTGAAGGCGCAAATTCTGTGTGGCGACGCCGGCGATCCGGGTAGCTGGTGGGACGGCGAACTCTACGACCGTATTTTGCTGGACGCACCCTGCTCGGCGACTGGAATCATTCGACGCCACCCGGACATCAAAGGCTTGCGCAGTTTGGATGAGATTGCCAAACTCGCGCAGCTTCAGGCTCGGCTGCTGGATCAGCTCTGGGCACTGGTAAAGCCCGGCGGCATCTTGCTCTACGCCACTTGCTCGGTAATGCCAGAGGAAAATTCGCGTCAGATTCAGGCGTTTGTGGGGTCTCACCTCGATGTGCGCTGCGAGCCGATCGAAGCCGACTGGGGACTGACGCAGGAGTTCGGCCGCCAACTGTTGCCTGAAAAAGACCGCCAGGACGGCTTTTATTACGCCCAATTGCACAAACTGCAGTGCTGAGTCCGTACGCTATCGGGCAGTAAAATATGGGCATTTAAACGTTAATTGAGCTAATCTAGCGGTTATTTGACGACAATTCAGTTAATTAACATTCACAGCAAGGCCGCTAGATTTGAGCAGCGGGCGCAGATCATGAAAATTATTATTCTTGGAGCCGGCCAAGTGGGCGGCAGTCTGGCGGAAAACCTGGCCAGCGAAGCCAACGACATTACCGTGGTCGACACCGACGAAGCGCGCCTGCGAGAGCTGCGCGACCGGCTCGATATAGGGGTGGTGACCGGCGAAGGCTCGCATCCGGATATTTTGGTGCAGGCCGGCATTGAAGATGCCGACATGCTGGTGGCGGTGACCAACAACGATGAAATCAATATGGTGGCCTGCCAGGTTTCCTACAGCCTGTTCCGCACGCCCACCAAAATCGCTCGAGTGCGGGCCACCGCCTACCTCACCTACAACAAACTGTTCGATGAAGGCGCTATTCCGATTGATGTGCTGATCAGCCCCGAACAGTTGGTTTCCGACTATATCGCCCGGCTGATCTATCAGCCGGGCGCGCTTCAGGTGCTCGATTTCGCCGATGGCAAGGCTCAACTTGTGGCGGTTCGGGCCTACCACGGCGGCCCGCTTGTGGGCCAGGAACTGCGTTTTCTGCGCCAGCATATGCCCAATGTCGATACCCGAGTTGCCGCTATTTACCGCCGCAATCGTGCCATTATGCCCCGTGGTTCGACGGTGATCGAAGCCGATGACGAAGTTTTCTTTATTGCCGCGAAAAACGACATTCGCGCGGTCATGAGTGAACTGCGTCGCCTGGAAACCGCCTATAAACGCATTATTATCGCCGGCGGCGGCAACATAGGTCTGCGCCTGGCCAAGAAACTCGAAGGCCGCTATAACGTACGAGTCATCGAGTACAGCAAAGAGCGGTGCGTGCGCTTATCGAGCGAACTGGAGCGCACCATAGTGCTTCAGGGCGGCGCTTCGGACAAAGACCTGCTGCTGGAAGAAAACATCGAAGATACCGATGTATTTCTGGCCCTAACCAACGATGACGAAGCCAATATCATGTCCTCGATGCTGGCCAAGCGGTTGGGGGCCCGCAAGGTAATGGCGCTGATCAACAACCCGGCCTATGTGGATCTGGTTCAGGGTGGCGATATCGATATTGCCATTTCGCCCCAGACCACTACCATTGGCAGCCTGCTGACCCATGTCCGCCGGGGCGACATGGTTAATGTGCACTCACTTCGCCGCGGGGCCGCCGAGGCCATAGAGCTGATCGCCCACGGCACGCCCAGCTCGTCCCAGGTGGTGGGTAAGGCTCTGGAAGATATCGACCTGCCCGAGGGCGCCAATATCGGGGCCATAGTGCGCGAGACCGACAAGGGCGGCGAAGTTTTGATTGCGCACGATCATTTAGTGGTGGAGTCGGGCGATCATGTGATCGTCTTCCTGTTACACAAGAAACACATTCGCGACCTGGAGAAACTGTTCCAGGTAGGTTTTACTTTCTTCTAAACCGGAAACCTTATGCAATTTGCCATCATCGCCCGAGTTCTCGGTGCCCTATTGATGATGTTCAGCCTGACGTTGCTGGTGCCCATCAGCGCCTCGCTCTGGTTTCACGACAACAATCACTACACCTTTTTATTCGGCTTTGGGATCACCTTTGGCGCCGGTTTGGCGATCTGGCTGCCGGTGCGTCTTCATCGGGCCGATTTGCGCACCCGCGACGGCTTTTTGATTACCGCCCTCTTCTGGCTGGTGCTCGGGCTTTTCGGTGCCCTGCCCCTGTATTTTTCCCAGGGGTTAAATATCTCGGTCACCGATGCGATTTTCGAGTCGCTCTCCGGTTTAACCACCACCGGGGCCACGGTGCTTAGCGGGCTGGATCAGCTGCCGCCTTCAATTCTTTACTACCGCCATCAGCTCCAGTGGCTGGGCGGTATTGGTATCATCGTGATTGCCGTGGCGATTCTGCCCATGCTGGGCATCGGCGGCATGCAGCTGTACCGAGCCGAGGCACCCGGCCCGGTCAA
>CAZKCY010000035.1:0-9162 GCA_964551155.1 uncultured Marinimicrobium sp.
TTGAACCAGCCCGCCGCGGCTAGCTGGACCAGGTTGGGAATTTCGGGCTGCTCGTCCCACGGGTCGGAGCGTCGGCTCCAGATCAGCAGACTCATGGTCAAGGGCAGGGCCAGCAACAAAACGCCGCCCTCCCAGGTGACTAGGCGTGCATCGTAGAGAAAAATACCTGCCAAAGCGGTAATCAGCAGCAGAGCGGGAGTTTCGTTACTGAGCAGATGACGCTGAATGGGAAGCGGCGCGACCATTGCGGTAATTGCTAGTACCAGACCCATATTGGCAAGGTTGGAGCCCAGGGCGTTGCCGACTGCCAGCTCACCGGCCTGCTTCAAAGAGGCGCTGACCGATACCACGATTTCCGGGGCCGAGGTGCCAAAGGCGACAATGGTCAAACCAATGATCAGCTTGGATATGCCCAAATTGTAAGCCAGAGCTGCGCTACCGGCGACAAACCGGTCCGCACTCCAGATCAGCCCAATAAAGCCTGCGGCGACGGCGATCAGCGGCAACCATAGTTGAGTCATCGAGAAACCTGGGCGTTATTCGCTAGAGCTATGGAGTCGATAGTGACTTTTTTGGCCCTGGCGTGGTCTCATCGCTAGGCCCTCAAAGGCGGCAAATGGTATAGTGTAAAGCATCAGTTGTCAGTAGCAACTTAAGGCTATTGGGCCTGTAGAGCTTGCTCTCTGCTTTCATCGACGACAAGGACGTGAAGGCGATTTTGAGGGGAAGTGTCGAGATCATTCAATTTTCAAAGGACTCATGCAATGAAAAATACGCAGTTTTTGCTGTCGGGCCTTACTCTAGTGCGTGGTTTAGCTATTCTTGCAGCTGCCCTCGGATTATCTGTGAGTCAGGCCAATGCCGTTGATACTCCCGATGCTAGCCAGGAGCCGCACGAAATTGTCTCAGAGGTCACCGAAAAAATGTTCGCGGTGGTCCAAGAATACGATGGGGGTGAGCGGGACTCAGAAGCATACTTCGCTGAGATAGAGCAGTTGCTCGAGCCGGTGGTGAATTTTGCATTTATTGCCCGGGTCGTTATGGGGTCGCACGGCGAGGATGCTTCGGACTCGCAAATCAAAGAATTTGCTGAGGTCTTCAAGAAGGGGCTGGTGCGCAGTTATGCCAAGGGTATCGCCAGTTACGCCGATAGCGAGGTTAGGGTAAGCCCGTCGGAAAAAAATCTTGAGCAAGTGAACCGGGTCACCGTCAAGCAGGAGGTGCGCCATGAAGGCTCGACGCACAAGCTTTATTACACCATGGAGCGCAACGATGCAGGCAATTGGAAATTGATCAATGTGATTTTGGACGGGGTCAATTTGGGCAGAACTTTCCGCAGTCAGTTTTCCCAAGCGATGAAAAAGCACGACGGCAACCTCGACAAAGTCATCGATACTTGGCTGGATGAGGCATAAAGTTCGAGATTAATGCGGTCTGCGCCTCAGCAAGATTGCCAATTGTTGTCTTACTTACACCAGCCGGCGCCTGCAATGATGAGGGTGCGCCGGCAGGTGCATTGAGGTAAGATTCCGCTTCATTTTGTGAAATTGAACAGCCGCGCAGGGCGCGATGCGAGAGTTTATGCAACCCGAACAAATTAAAGCTCATATAGAAAGTCAGCTGCCCGACTGCCAAGTGCAGGTTGGGGTCGATGGCAGTCATGTTAGCCTAGTGGTTATCAGTCCAGCGTTTGAAGGTCTGAGCCCGGTCAAGAAGCAACAACTGGTCTACGGCACTCTCTCCGAGAGCATCGCCGACGGCAGTATTCACGCTGTGCATATGAAGACCTTTACCCCGCACGAGTGGCAACAGCAACAATAACTTGAAAGTGCGCGGCCCAGCCGTGTCGTTTTTCCCAACGCCAGGTGTGCAATGGATAAATTAATGATTAAGGGCGGGGGGCCGCTCAAAGGTGAGATTCGGATTTCCGGCTCAAAAAACTCGGCCCTGCCAATTTTGGCCGCCACGCTTTTGGCCGATGGGCCGGTACGCATTGGTAACATGCCCCATTTGAATGACGTTACCACCATGCTGACTTTGTTGCGCTGCATGGGTGTGGGCGTGACCATCGACGAAAAAATGTGCGTCGAGGTTGATCCCACCAGTTTGAACGATTTTACCGCCCCCTATGAGTTGGTGAAGACCATGCGCGCCTCCATTCTGGTGCTGGGTCCTTTGCTGGCGCGTCACGGGGTGGCCAATGTTTCCTTTCCCGGCGGTTGTGCCATTGGCAGTCGGCCGGTGGATATTCACCTGCGCGGTCTGGAGGCCATGGGCGCGCAGATCGATGTGGATGAAGGTTATATCCGTGCGCGCAGTAATGGCCGACTGAAAGGCGCTCACATTCTGATGGATACCGTGACTGTAGGCGGTACCGAAAATCTGCTTATGGCAGCGGTGTTGGCAGAAGGCACCACCGTGTTGGAAAACGCCGCGCGCGAACCCGAAGTGGTGGATCTGGCTCAGTGCTTGGTGGCGATGGGGGCCAATATCGAAGGTATAGGCACGGCGACTTTGACGATTCGAGGCGTACAGCGACTCGAGGCCTGCTCTTACAGTGTTATGCCTGATCGGATTGAGACAGGTACCTATCTGGTGGCGGCCGCTGCCACCAGAGGCCACATCAAGCTCAAAGATACCCGAGACGATATTCTCGAAGCGGTATTGCTCAAATTGCAGGAGGCCGGAGCGCAGATCAACACAGGCCCCAACTGGATCGAGATTGACATGCAGGGCAATCGGCCGCGGGCGGTGAACTTGCGCACGGCTCCCTATCCGGCATTTCCCACCGACATGCAGGCTCAGTTCACGGCCATGAACGCGGTGGCGGAAGGCAGCAGCTCGGTGACCGAAACCATTTTTGAGAATCGCCTGATTCAGGTGCACGAGCTCAATCGCATGGGCGCCAAAATCACGCTCGAGGGCAATACCGCCATGATTCGCGGAGTTGAGCGGCTCAAGGGGGCTCCGGTTATGGCCACCGATTTGCGCGCTTCCGCCAGTCTGGTGATCGCCGGCTTGGTAGCCGAGGGCTCCACCCTGGTGGATCGCATCTATCACATAGACCGCGGTTACGAATGTATCGAAGAGAAACTGCAAATGCTGGGCGCGAATATCCGGCGGGTGCCCAACTGATTAGACCCTAGCGATTTGAACCTACTATGAACCAGACCTTGACCATCGCCCTAACCAAGGGTCGGATATTGGAAGAAACCCTGCCGCTCTTGGCCGCCGCGGGTATAACGCCTGCGGAAGATATCGACAAGAGCCGCAAACTGGTGTTCGAAACCAATCAGCCTGGCGTACGTTTGTTGGTGCTGCGCGGAGCCGATGTGCCCACCTACGTTCAGTTTGGGGCCGCCGACATGGGTATCTCGGGCAAAGATACTTTGATGGAAAACGGTGCCGATGGGCTCTACGAACCCTTGGATCTGAACATCGCCCGCTGCAAGCTGATGACCGCCGCCATAGCCGGCGCTCCCCGGCGCAAAGGCCGGCTCAAAGTAGCGACCAAATACGTCAATATCGCCAAACAGTATTACGCCACCTGCGGCCGGCAAATCGATGTGATCAAACTCTATGGCGCTATGGAGCTAGCGCCGATCATGGAGCTGGCCGATGAGATCGTCGATATAGTCGATACCGGCAATACCCTCAAGGCCAATGGTCTGGAAGCGCGCGAATTCATCGCCGACATCAGCTCCCGGCTGATCGTCAATAAGGCTTCCATGAAAATGAAGCACCGCCAGATTCAGGCGATCATCGATGCCATTGCGCTGGTGGTGGGCGAGTCGCAAGCCGTCAGCGCCCATTAGTAGCACGGCACGATTCCCAATTCTGGCTCTCGAGCCCGATTCCCACACCCAATAAATGCCCGGCTTATTCGCTTTATATTGAGAGAAGTTTTCCCCATGGCAGACAGCAAACCCTTTATCGCCCGGCTCGATGCAACGGCCAGCGATTTCGACTCTCGCCTTGCGGCCTTGTTGGATTGGGAGTCGGTTTCCGACGCCCAGGTGGCGCAGACCGTCAGCGAAATTCTCGAGAACGTTAAACGCCGAGGTGACGAGGCTTTGGTTGAATACACCAATCGCCTCGACCGTCGTCAAGTGTCGAGTATGGCGGATTTGGTAGTGGAGCCTGACCTTCTTCAGCAGGCGCTCTTGCAGATAGAGCCCGCCCAGCGTCAAGCATTGGAGCTGGCCGCCGAGCGCATTCGCAAATACCACCAGCACCAGCACCAGTCCTCCTGGCGCTACACCGAAGCCGATGGCACGGTGTTAGGGCAGCAGATCACGCCCATGGAGCGGGTCGGCCTTTATGTGCCGGGCGGCAAAGCCTCTTATCCCTCCTCGGTGTTGATGAATGCCATACCGGCCAAAGTGGCCGGTGTGGAAGAGCTCACCATGGTGGTGCCGGCGCCAGATGAAAAACTGAACAATATGGTACTGGCGGCCGCGGCCATCGCCGGCGTCGACCGGGTGATAACGATTGGCGGCGCTCAAGCCGTGGCCGCTTTGGCCTACGGCACCGAAACAGTAGCCCGGGTGGACAAGATCGTCGGCCCCGGCAATATCTACGTGGCCACCGCCAAGCGCGCCGTCTACGGTCAAGTAGACATCGACATGATCGCCGGGCCTTCGGAGATTTTGGTGATCTGCGACGGCCAGACCGATCCCGACTGGATAGCGCTGGACTTGTTCAGCCAGGCGGAGCACGACGAACAGGCTCAGTCGATACTGGTCAGTCCAGACGCGGGATTTTTGGATCGGGTAGAGGCGAGCATGCAGAAAATGCTGCCCGAGCTGCAGCGCCGGGACATAGCGCGGCAATCGTTGGCAGAGCGCGGGGCTCTGATAAAGGTGGCGGATATGGATCAGGCGCTGGCAGTCAGCAATCGCATAGCGCCCGAACATCTGGAATTGTCAGTCGCCGATCCGGAAGCGCTATTGCCAAAAGTGAAGCACGCCGGAGCAATTTTTATGGGCCGTTACACGCCCGAGGCTCTGGGCGATTACTGTGCCGGTCCCAATCACGTCTTGCCGACCTCGGGCACTGCGAGGTTTTCATCTCCTCTGGGCGTCTACGACTTCCAAAAGCGCAGCTCGCTGATCATGTGCTCGCCCCAAGGGGCCTCGGATCTGGCTCGTACCGCCTCGGTTTTGGCTCGCTCCGAAGACTTGGAAGCACACGCGCGTTCGGCGGAAGTGCGCATAATTGAGAAATAGCGGCAACCGCTTTGCGGTAGCGAGTCCACGCCCAGCGGCTTGTTAGCGGTTGGGAGTAGGGCGCTCGCCAATCACCGCCTCAAGGGTCAGAGGCTGAGCTTCGCGCAAAATGCTCAATTGGGCGGTGCTGCCGGGTTCTATGGCGGCAATCTGATTCATGCCTCTGCGCCCCTGGCCAACCGGTTGACCGTTGATGTGGGTGAGCACATCGCCCGGACGCAGGCCCGCTTTATGGGCCGGCCCATTAGGTAGTACCCCCATTATTATCACTCCCTCGGTGGTCGACAGCGACAGGTACTCGGCCAGCTCCGGGGTCAATGCGCGGGCGTCAAGCCCCAGCCAGCCGCGCACCACCCGGCCTTTTTCGATAATTTCCCGCAAAGATTCCATGGCGCTGTCGGCAGGAATGGCAAAGCTGATGCCCACCTTCCCCTCGCCGAAAATTGCCGTGTTGATACCCAGTAGTCGGCCATGGGCATCCACCAGCGCGCCGCCCGAGTTGCCGATGTTGATAGCGGCATCGGTCTGCAGAAAGTTCTCGTATTCGCTAATGTTCAGGTTCCAGCGTCCAGTTGCGCTGATAATGCCTTGGGTGACCGTCTGCCCCACGCCGAAAGGGTTGCCAATCGCCAAAACCACATCGCCTACCCGGGATTTGGCTGGGGCGCCCAGCTCTATGGCGGTAAGCTGGTCCAGTTCGATCTTAAGTACCGCCAGGTCGCTGTAGGGATCGGTGCCCACCAATTCGGCCTGGGTTTCCCGGCCATCGTGCAGTAATACCAGGATTTCCTGGGCATCTTTAATGACATGTTCATTGGTGAGCAGGTAACCGCGCGCATCGACTATGACCCCCGATCCCAGGGCCGATTGGGTGCGCTCCCGTTGCGGCTGATCGGAGTCGCGAAACAGATGGCGATAGAGGGGGTGATCGGCCAGCGGGTGGCGTTGGCGCTCCATAAGACGGAGACTGGAAATGGTAACTACCGCCGGCGCGGCGCGATCGACCGCCCCGGAGTAGGAGGCCGGGGCTGTGCCATTGGCGCTGGATGCTGAGCTCTGCTGAGCGCTCTGCACCGGCTGAGTTGCTAGATGCGGAGGCCGCAGCTCGGGGAACACCAGCAGCGCCAATAACGCCATGATTAGGCCCGCGGCCACGGGCCAGCCCAAAGATTGTAAGAGGCGAGGTGCCGCCATTGTTAGAGCTCCGCAACTCAGTGATTTCTGGCTCGGTCACCGGCTGGAGCCCGAGCAAGTCTTTTAAAAAGCCTCGGGATTAAGAGCGCTCGGCGGTAGTGTGAGAATTGGCTTGAGGGTCTTTTGACTCGGGCCTATCAAGGTCTTCTTCTTGTTCTTCATGCAGCCCATAGTCTTCACTCAGCGCGCCTGCGCCTTTTTTGGGGGCCCAATCGCGCGGCACTTCGAATTTTTCTTCGCTGATGTAGGTCTTTTCATCGTCAAGCAGTTCGGTGTTAGCGGATTTGAGTATCTTCCGGCTAAGATCGGGCGTGGTGAGTTTCAGGGCACTGTTGGCCAGGTGCTCATAGACTTCCCGATAACTGCGGGTGAGGTTATTCACCAGCTCGGACGTTTGGGCGAAATGCTGGGTAACATCCTGCTGGTATTTTTTCAGCTCATCCTCTGACCGGTAGAGCCGCTCTTCCAGTTCGCGAACATTCCCCCGGCCGGCATATAGTTTGAACAACGCTGCTCCAAGAGCGGCGCCGATCAGCAAACAGAGGAGACTGGTGATAATTAGGGTGCCAAGTGAAAACACAAAACCCTCCTTTGGGTATACTGACAAAAATCACGTTAACGTCGAGATCGCGGTACGCAAACTGCCGTCTGTCCTAGTTATTATACGGTCTTTTGTTATGCTCGGACGCTGATTGGGGGATTCTACCGGTTTTGACGCCCGGATGCGCGAAGCTTTGTCGAACTCTTTGCCAAGCTTCTTGTAAAATTGTTAGCAATATTCACTCCTTGCGAACCCCTTACGCAGGAGTGCCGAAATGAGGTGGCTTAATGAGTGTATTTTCGCAAACCGAGAGCGCAATTACTATCGAAGGTCCAGACGGAGCGCTGCAAGCTCGCGCCCAGGCTGGTCGTGAAAGCGGCTCTTTGGCGGATAGAAACCTAGTCGCCGTGGTCTGCCATCCGCATCCCCTCCACGGCGGCACCATGGACAATAAGGTGGTTACCACTTTGGTGCGCAGCTATCGAGATTTGGGAATCGACGCCCTGAGATTCAATTTTCGCGGCGCGGGTGAGAGCGAAGGAGAATTCGATAATGCCGTGGGCGAAGTCGACGATCTGCTGGCGGTGTTGGATTGGTTAAGAGAGCGCAAGCCCGATGCCCGGCTATTGCTGGCGGGCTTTTCGTTCGGCTCATCGGTGGCGGCCCAGGCGGTTTATCGCAGTGACTGGCCGGTGCGCCAGCTAACTCTGGTAGCTCCGCCGGTGGATCGCTACCCCTACGACCAGGATTCCAGCTTCCCTTGTCCTCTGATTCTAATTCAGGGCGATCAGGACGATGTGGTGGCCCCCGAAAGCGTCTACCAATGGCACAAAAAGCTCGAGTCGCCGGTGGAACTGCTGCGCTATCGGGAGGCCGGGCATTTTTTTCACGGCTATTTGGTCGCCCTGAAAAAGGACTTTGTGGACTTGCTGCCCCGCCAGCTGGTGCAGTCGCTGTGAGAGTGAGTGTTCGGCTTTTAGCAGCAGTGAGCGCAGCCCGGTGACCGAGGTTTTACCCGCCGATTCCCCTAAGGCGCGCTATGAGCGCGACCTGCGCAGTCCCGGCTTTCGCGCCGATGCCGCCCAGGCACAGGCCGTGGAGAAGCTCCAGCAGCTTTATCAGACGCTGGCGCGTGCTCCCGAGTGGCCCGCCACCGGCTGGCGAGCTCGTTGGATTCGCTTCACGGGGCGTCGCCCCGAACCGGTTAAAGGCCTGTATTTGTGGGGCGGGGTAGGGCGCGGCAAAACTTACCTGATGGACAACTTCTACGAAAGTCTGCCCTTTTCCCGCAAACTCAGGGTCCACTTTCACCGTTTCATGCGCCGGGTGCACGGCGATCTCAAGCAGCTGGCGGGCGAGAAAAATCCGCTCGAGCAGGTCGCTGAGCGTATGGCGCGGGAGGCCCGAGTGATCTGCTTTGACGAATTTTTCGTCTCGGACATCACCGATGCCATGATTCTGGGAACCTTGCTTGAAGAGCTGTTCGAGCGGGGCGTTACTTTGGTGGCCACCTCCAATATTCCGCCCGCAGACTTGTATCGCAACGGTCTGCAAAGGGCTCGATTCTTGCCCGCCATTGCGCTGCTCGAAAAGCATACCGAGGTAGTGAACGTGGATGGTGGTACCGATCACCGCCTGCGGGCGTTGGAGCAGGCGGAGCTCTACCACTGGCCTCTGGATGCGGAGGCAGACGAGAGCCTGATGCGCAGCTTTCGAAGCCTGGTGCCGGCAGAAGGTGAAATCCGTACCGACAAAGTCATCGAGATAGAAGGGCGCCCAATACCCAGCCGTTATCTGGCGGAGGATGTCGTCTGGTTCGATTTTTACGCTCTCTGTGAGGGCCCCCGGTCGCAGAACGACTACATAGAGCTGGCCCGGGAATACCATGCCGTGGTGATCAGCGATATTCCCGCCCTGGGACGTACCAACGACGACCAGGCCCGCCGGTTCATCAATTTGGTGGATGAGTTTTACGATCGGCAGGTCAAGCTGGTAGTATCGGCAGCCCAGCCCCTGGTCGATCTATACGGCGAGGGGCGACTGGAATTCGAGTTTCAGCGCACCGTCAGTCGGCTGCTCGAGATGCAGAGCACCGAATTTCTGGCCCGGCCACACAGGCCCTGAGGTGTCTTTTGGCGACTCTCGGCATTGGGCTCCGCTTTGAGGAGTCGAAACCGTTAAAATTCCGAGAGAAAGCCT
>CAZKCY010000035.1:9172-12235 GCA_964551155.1 uncultured Marinimicrobium sp.
TCCGCCCAAACCCCTTGAAAAGCCGCAGGGGCTTATGTAGTATTCGCGCTCTTTTGTGGGAAGCACCTCCTAAGGCAGGAATAACATGAAGACATACAGTGCTAAAGCAGAATCAGTCTCTCACGATTGGTTCGTCATCGATGCAGCGGGCAAGACTCTGGGCCGTATGGCCACCGAGATTGCTACCCGTCTGCGCGGAAAGCACAAGCCTGAATACACTCCCCATGTAGACACTGGCGACTACATTGTAGTGATCAATGCAGAGCAAGTGCGCGTAACCGGTAAGAAAGCCCGTGATAAGATCTATTATCACCACACCGGCCATATCGGCGGCATCAAATCCATCAGCTTTGAACAGCTGATTGAAAAAGCCCCCGAGCGCACTATCCAGAGAGCGGTCAAGGGTATGTTGCCCAAAGGCCCCCTGGGTCGCGCCATGTTTACCAAACTGAAAGTGTATGCAGGTAGTGAGCATCCGCACACTGCTCAGCAACCTCAAGAACTGACTCTCTAAACCGGGACGCTGATTATGGCAGTTACTCAATATTACGGTACCGGCCGTCGTAAAACCTCCACCGCGCGAGTGTTTATTACGGCAGGCACTGGTAGCATAGTGGTTAACGATCGTCCGCTGGACGAATACTTCGGTCGCGAAGTGTCCCGCATGATCGTGCGCCAGCCCCTCGAAAATGTCGATCTGGTCGATAAATTCGATATCAAGGTCACCGTCGCAGGCGGCGGCAGCTTCGGTCAGGCCGGCGCTATTCGTCACGGTTTGACCCGCGCCTTGATGGAATACGACGAGACTCTGCGCGCCCCCTTGCGCGCCGCTGGCTACGTTACCCGCGATTCTCGCGCCGTTGAGCGTAAGAAAGTCGGTTTGCGCAAAGCCCGCAAAAGACCTCAGTACTCCAAGCGTTAAATTACCCGGCTGGTGGCTTGTCCTCTGGCCGGTGTTATCGTGGAAAACGCCCAGGTCGGTACTGGCCCGGGCGTTTTTTTATGCGCGTTTACATTTGGTTTACGGCCTTGGGACTGCGTGAAACCGGCCGCCCTGGCGTGGTTGTTGTTGTAAGCGGCGCGTAATTTCTTTAAGATTGGCCAATTTTTCAGTTCCAATAAAATAATCCAAAATCGTTGAAATTCAGTGATTTACTGGCCGTCGGAAGCTGTTATGGGAGAAGATCGTCATGACCAATGACGCTGTAAACAAGTCGCGTCGCCGCGTCCTGACTGCAGCCACCTCTGTGGTGGGCGCGGTAGGTGTGGTCGGCCTCGCGGTACCTTTTGTGGGATCTTGGAATCCCAGCGCCAAAGCTAAAGCCGCCGGTGCGCCGGTTAGAGCCAACATTAGCAAACTCGAACAAGGACAGATGATAACTGTCGAATGGCGCGGCAAACCGGTGTACGTCGTACGCCGCTCTCCGGAAGCGTTGGAAGGGTTGAGCAAAGTTGCCGACCAATTGCGCGATCCCAACTCCGAAGAGCCTCAGCAACCCGAATACGCCCAGAACCAGACCCGTTCTTTAAGAGACGAAGTCCTGGTGCTGGTCGGGCTTTCCGGCCTGGCCGTGGGCGGCATCGGCGTGTCGTCCGCGGTGCGCGCCTACCTCGCGCGCAAGACGCCGGTGATCGCGACGCTGCGCACGCTGGGGGCGACGCGGAAGGTGATCTTCGCCACCTTCTTCATGCAGATCGGCGCGCTGGCCATCCTGGGCATCGGCATCGGGCTGGTGCTGGGCGCGCTGGTGCCGCTGGCGCTGAGTCCGGTCATCGCGCAGGCGCTGCCGGTGCCGGCGCTGTTCACGCTGCACCCGGCGCCGCTGCTCGAGGCCGCGCTCTACGGTGTGCTGACCGCGTTGATCTTCACCCTCTGGCCGCTGGCCCGAGCCGAGCAGGTGCGCGCCGCGACCCTGTTCCGCGACGCGCTGGCCAGCGCGGCCACCTGGCCTGCGCCGCGCTACATCGCGACGACGGCTGTCCTGCTGATCCTGCTGGTGGGGCTCGCCGGGCTGTTCTCGGGCAGTCCGTTCCTGACGCTGTGGACCGCGGGCGGCATCCTCGGCGCGCTGGTCCTGCTGGCTCTGGCCGCGGGCGGCATCCGCTGGGTGGCGCGCCGCGCGGCCCCGTCCGCACGCGGGCGGCCCGCGCTGCGCTGGGCGCTGGGGGCCATCGGCGGGCCGGGCGAAGGTGCCGGCGCGGTGGTGTTGTCGCTGGGCCTCGGCCTGTCGGTGCTGGCGGCGATCGGGCAGATCGACGGCAACCTGCGCGGCGCGATCCAGCGTGACCTGCCCGAGGTCGCGCCCAGCTACTTCTTCGTCGACATCCAGCCCGACCAGATCGCGGGCTTTCGCGAACGGCTGGACGGAGATCCGGCGGTCAGCCGCGTCGACACCGCGCCGATGCTGCGCGGCATCATCACCCGGATCAACGACCGCCCTGCGGGCGAGGTCGCGCCGGGGCACTGGGTGATCGAGGGCGACCGGGGCGTGACCTACTCGGACACGCCCGACGAACGCACCACGGTGACCGCAGGCGCATGGTGGCCCGAGGATTACGACGGCCCGCCGCAGGTCAGCTTCGCCGCCGAAGAGGCCGAGGAAATGGGGCTGGCGCTGGGCGACACGCTGACGGTCAACATCCTCGGGCGCGACATCACGGCCGAGATCACCTCGTTCCGGGCGGTCGACTTCTCGAACGCGGGCATCGGGTTCATCATGTCGATGTCGCCCTCGGCGCTGCAGGGCGCCCCGCACACCTTCATCGCCACGGTCTATGCCGAGCAGGAAGCCGAGGCGCAGATCCTGCGCGACCTCGCCGACGCCTACCCCAACATCACCGCGATCAGCGTCCGCGACGCGATCGACCGGGTCAGCGACCTGCTGGCCGGGATCGGCGAGGCGGTGCGCTGGGGCGCGGCGGCGACGCTGCTGACGGGCTTCCTTGTCATCATCGGCGCCGCGGCCGCTGGCGAGGGCGCGCGCACCTACGAGGCGGCGGTCCTGAAGACGCTGGGCGCCTCGCGCGGGCGGATCCTGGCCAGCTTCGCGCTGCGGGCGGCGC
>CAZKCY010000036.1:0-12059 GCA_964551155.1 uncultured Marinimicrobium sp.
CTGCGCCGCAAGGTGCACGAGACTATTGCCAAAGTCAGCGACGACTACGGCCGCCGTCAGACCTTCAACACTGCCATTGCGGCGGTGATGGAACTGCTCAACGACATCGGCAAGCACGCCGATCGAGACACGCCCGAAAGCCGAGCCGTGGAGCGCGAAGCGCTGGAAGCCGCGATACTACTGCTGGCGCCGATTGTGCCCCACATCTCCCAGGCACTCTGGCAAGCTCTGGGCCACAGCGATATTCCGCTGACCCGTTCCTGGCCAAAAGTGGATGAATCGGCGCTGGTTCGCTCCAGCATCGAGATAGTGGTTCAGGTCAATGGCAAGGTGCGCGACAAACTGCAGGCGCCGGTGGACGCGCCGCGCGAAGAACTGGAAAAGCTGGCACAAAAACAACCCAATGTTCAGCGCTTTTTGGAAGATCTGAATGTGCGTAAAGTCATAGTGGTGCCCAACAAGCTGGTGAATATCGTCGCCAGCTAATCGTCTCCAAGGCGGTGGACGTATCGCGCCGGTTTTCAATCGGCGCTATCTACGTTTTACCGATCCCGGCCACTAGAACCCTTAAGAGAATTCGTGCATGAGCCGCTTGATTATCCTTTTCCTCAGCCTTTTGACGCTATCCTGCGGCTGGCATCTGCGCGGCGCCATCTCCCTGCCCAGCAGTATCGAAAAGCTGCATTTGAGCGCAGAAGACAGCTACAGCCCGGTGCTGATCGAATTGCGCCGCCGGCTGGAAGATGCGGATATAACACTGGTTGAAAGCTCGAACGAAGCCCCCTACTCCCTGACAATACTCGAACAGACCCAGGATTCGCGCGTTGCGGGAGTGGGCAGCAATGCCCTGGCAGCTGCCTACGAACTGACTATTGCTGCGCGTTATGAAATTCGCCGCTCCAACGGCGAAGTGCTGGCGCCCAACCTATCCAGCAGTGTTGTGCGCTCCTACAGTGCCAGCGCGGTAACCGCAGGCGCCGACTCCCAGGAGCAAAGCCTGGTATTGAAAGAGATGCGACGCGAGCTGGCGCAACAGATCCTGCGCCAGCTGCAGGCTCAAATAAACGCCGCCGAGGCTCAGGCTCCGGCCACCACAGCGGAGCCGGAATCCAATGGCCAAGCTGCGCCCTGAGCAACTCGGCGCCGCGCTGGCCAAGGGTCTGGCGCCCATCTACCTGATCAGCGGCGATGAACCGCTGCTGGTACAGGAAGCCTGCGATGCCATTCGAGCCGCGGCCCGCCAGGCGGGCTTCAGCGAGCGTGATCTCTATCACGCCGACGCCGGTTTCGACTGGACCCAGGTTTTGAGCGCCGCCAACAGCCTGTCATTGTTTTCCGAGCAGAAGCTCATAGAAGTACGCTTACCCAGCGCCAAACCCGGGGACAAAGGCAGTAAGGTGTTGGTGGAATACGCCGAGGCTCCGGCCCCGGATAACTTGTTGCTGTTGGTGACCGGCAAACTCGACAAATCGGCTCAGCGCGCCAAATGGTTCAAAGCGCTGGAGCAGAGCGGCGTACACCTGACCATCTGGCCTCTGCCGCCAGCCCAGCTGCCACGCTGGATTGGTCAGCGCCTAGAGGCCGCCGGTCTCAAAGCCGAGAGCGGCGCCATTGATTTGCTCGCCTCCCGGGTCGAAGGCAACCTACTGGCGGCGGCTCAGGAAATTGAAAAACTTAAACTCTTGGCTCCAGACCAGTTAGTGAGCACCGAACTGATGGCCTCGGTAGTCGCCGACAGCGCTCGCTATGATATTTTCGGTTTGACCGACAAAGCCTTACTTGGGGATGCCAGAGGAGCGGACAAGACGTTGCAGGGCTTGCGCGCCGAAGGCACCGAACCATTGACCCTGCTCTGGGCCCTGACCCGGGAAATACGCCAACTGATCCAGCTCAGCCAGGCATTGAGCCAAGGCCAGGCCTTTGACCGAGCGGCGCAGAGCCTGAGTATTTGGGACAAGCGCAAACCCCTGGTGCAGAGCGCTATCAGACGCCTGAAACCGGCTCAAATGCAACAGCTGTTGCGCAAGGCGAACGGCATCGACAAAGCCATCAAGGGCATGCGCAACGCCGAACCCTGGGACGAGCTGCTTGATCTAACCCTCAATATGGCCGGTGTGCAAAGCCTGCATCCCGCCAACGACCGGCTCAGCCTGAAAATCAATCGATAATCGACACAGGACCACCCAGAATGCTCAAACCTTTTTTTGCTCCGATCCTCATCGCTGGTTTGCTGTTAAGTTTCGCCGTAAGCGCCTCAGCTTCGACTGAAGCCACGACGCCCCAGCCCCGGCTGAAAGAGTACGAATGGATGACCATCGAGCGCTGGCAACAGATGCACGCTGAAGACACCGCCATTGCCAAAGACGGCGACATAGAGTTGCTGTTTATTGGCGATTCCATTACCGAAGGCTGGCCCCAAGGCCTTTGGGAGGAATATTTCGGTAGCTATAAAGCGGCCAATTTCGGCATTGGCGGCGACAAGACCGAAAACTTGCTCTGGCGGCTCGACAATGGCGCCACCGGCCAACTGGACCCGAAAGTGGTATCGCTGCTGATCGGGGTCAATAATTTCGGTCTCAGCGACCACAGCCCCGAGGAGGTAATCGCAGGTATCGAAGCCGTGGTGGGCAAACTCAAGCAGAAATTCCCCAATGCCAAAATCCTGCTCCACGGCATTTTTCCTCATAAAGAGTCGGCTCAGCACCATGCCCGCGACCAGGTTCGCCAGGTCAACCGGGCTGTGGCCAGTCTCGCGGATGACCCAAGGGTCTATTTTCTCGATATCGGCACTCAGTTGGTCGAGCCGAACGGCGATATCAGTCCCGAAATCATGCCGGACTACCTGCATCTGAGCGAAGCTGGATATCGGGTATGGGCCCGTAACTTGGCGCCGCTGTTTGCATCCTGGCTGCAAGACGGCCATTCCAGCGCCTCGAAAGACTAACGCCTTGGTTTTTCGGGTAGCGGGCCTTTGGGCTCTTGGCCTATTCAGCCTTCTGAGCTGCGCTCACCTGGGGCCAGAGACCAGTGTAGCTGAAGAGAAATCAACGGAGGTTCAGTTGATTCCCGCCATCCATCCCGCCATTGCCATAACCGGGCGTGTCCAGAGGCTAAATCAGGGCGCTATCCGGTTTGGCTACCCCGGCGTGGAGCTGCGAACCAAATTTGCCGGCCGCCGTCTGGCTTTGCGGGCGCACAGCACCAGCGACATCAGCTACCTGGATGTTCAGATCGACGGGCAACCGCTACAAATACTGCAGCTGGGCGCCGAACCTCAGACCTTCGAGCTGGTTGATGCGCAAAATATCGTAAGCCATCAGGTCAGTATTATGCATCGCTCCGAAACCTGGCACGGGCTAGTCACCGTTGAAGGCTTCGAAACGGACGCCAAAGCTCAACTAAAAGCCCCTCGGCAGCCCGAGCGCAAGATGTTGATCATCGGCGACTCGGTCACTTGCGGCGAAGCCATCGACCGGACTTCAAACTGCCAAAAATCGACCCGCTGGTGGAACCCCCGACAGTCCTACGGCCTGTTGACCGCAGAGGCACTGGAGGCCCAGGTGCACCTAGTTTGCTACGGGGGCCGTGGGTTGATTCGCAGTTGGAATGGCCGCACCGACGAAGGCAACGCACCAGAGTTTTTTGAACAAACTCTGCCGGGCGCTCAGCCCAAAATAGCCTGGGACCACGACCAGTATCACCCTGATTTGATTCTGGTAGCCCTGGGCACCAACGATTTCAGCCTGGGAATAGGCCCGCTCCCCCTTCGTGAGTTTTACGTTAGCGCCTATCGCAAGTTCATCCAGCACCTGCGCGTACTTTACCCGGATGCGACAATTGCGCTGACCGAGGGCGCTATTGTTAACGACTACGCCGACCCGGAAAGGCCCCAAAAAACGGTACTGCGCAGATATATTGCCGAAACCGTACAAGGACTAGAAGATTCAAAGATTCACTTCGTGCCCGCCAGCCATTTCCCTGGGGACGAATGTGACGCTCACCCAACCAAAGAGCAACACCATTCCATGGCCGACGAATTAGCTCCCGTGCTGGGCGAGTTGATGGATTGGCGTTAAGAAGTTATTTGCCGCTTCGATAACGAGGAGCTGAAAACTGCTCCCCGTTACAAGGATTGTTATTTTTCAGCCCCAAAAGGTTTGGTCAACAATACCAATTTGGGCAGCAATGTTAACGACCCCAAAATCGCCGCAAACATAGCCAGCGCAGTAAGCAACCCAAAATAAATAGTGGGTATAAACTCCGACAGGGCCAGAATCGAAAAGCCGATGATGATGATAATCGCTGTGTAGTAGATGGCGCGGCCGATAGAGGCGTGGGAAGCGTGCATCGACTCGACATATTTGCCGCGCTCGGCAAACTCCTCTCGAAACCGATAGAGGTAGTGGATCGCATGATCGACGCCCACGCCGACGGTAATCGCCGCAATGGTAATGGTCATCATATCCAGCGGTATCGCGGCCAGGCCCATGCCACCGAGCACCACCCCGGCCGCCAGCATGTTGGGCAGAATGGCGATAATAGCTATCTTAAAAGACCTGAACAACACCAGGAACATCAACATAATGCCCACAAAGACCGCCCCCAGAGTCACGATTTGGGAGCTGAACAGACTGCGCAGCATGTTGTTGTAAAGTACCAACATGCCGGTAAAGCGGACTTGATCTTGTTCGAAGCCCAATTCGGTGGTGGCGTGATTGCGTATTTTATCGACCAGTTGCATACGGTTGAGATGCGGACTGGTTTCTTTGACTCGCAAGGTCACGCGCGCTTGATTGTGCGGGTCAGATAGGTAAGGCTTAACCAATACCTCTTTGATGTTGTCCGGGAGGTTCTGGCGCATCACCGCCAGTTCGAAGTTGTTCAATGAACCTTCGTTAATGTCCCGAGCAACTTCGTAGGCTATGGCCAGGGATTGCACCTTGCCTACCTCAGGCAGTGATTCCAGATATTTGTGCAGATCTGTTATTTGCTCCAAACCCGCCCGACTGAACCAGTAGCTGTCCTGGGACGGAGTCGAATCCTGCGCCTCGGGGCTCGCAAAAGGATCGCTTTCTTCCTCAGCCATCTCCGGCTCGGCGAAAGGGTCTTGTTCGGTTTCTTGATCCGTCTCCGAAGCGCCACCCGGCTCGGCGAAGGGATCGTTCTCGGGCTGACTCTGGGAATCCGCTCCTGAGGGGGCATCGAGAATAATGTCCAGACTGATGGTGCCGCCGAGCTTCTTATCGATCACCTCCATGCCCTGATAAATTTCAGTGTCTTCCTGAAAGTAATCAATGAACCGATTGTCCACCTTCAACTTGGTCATGCCGTAGGCGCTGATCACGGCCGCGATCAGCGCCACCAGTACCACTTTGTTCCCGTGGCGCTCGGCCAGTTCGGAAAACTTGAGGGTAATGGCCCCCGACTGATCGCCTTTGTCTTTGGGCTCGCCTTTGGGCAGTACCATCAAGCCCGCCGGGATGATCACAAAAGCCAACACAAAAGCCAGGCTCAGCCCGATGGTCATCATCCAACCGAAATCGATCACCGGTCGTATATCGCTCACCACCAGGGAGACGAACGCCACTATGGTCGTCAGAGCGGTGTATAGACAGGGTCGCACCATGAAGCCGACGGTGTCCATTACTAGCTCTTTCTGGCTTTGCTCAGGATACTGGGCGTGCAACTCCCGGTAACGAACTACCAAGTGGATCGTCAGCGCCAGGGTCATAATCAACAGCAGGGCCACAAAATTCGAAGAGATTACCGTCAGGCGCCAATCGATCCAGCTCAACCAGCCGAGCATGAGCACCACCGCCAGAACGCAGGTGCTGAGCGGTAAGAGCACGAAACGCCACTGGCGGAAAATCAGCGCCAGCATCACGATAATAAACAGCCCAATAGCGGCCCCAAACACCGCCAGGTCGCGCTTAATGAACGAAATCATATCGGCGGTGATCATGCTTACCCCGCCTAAAAACAAATCCGCCTGGTCCTCGTATTGGCTAAGAATCTCGCGCACTTGTTCGACTCGGGCGCGGTCCAGAGCACTCATTTTGGTACGGTAATCTCGAAACTCTTGGGTCACCTCCTCCAGGCGTTGCTGCTCCTCTTCGTTCAGTCCTTGGTCGCGCGCTTTTTCTCGCAAAGCATCGCGCTCGCTAACCAACTGGTAATACTTGTCGTCGACTTCCAGGTTGAGCTGCAGAGCGGTCACTTTAGCGTCTTCGCTGAGCAGCATGTCGCGATAAATTGGACTGGTGAGAAACTCTTCTTTGGCCTGCTCGCGATCAACGCCTTTGGTCATCAGAGTACGGGTGGACTCCTGTTGCTCCGCCAAACTGCGCATAGGGCTGTACAGCAAAGGAACATTGAGAATCGAGTTGATATCGGTGATGCCCTGAACCTCGGCCAAATCCTCCTGAAGCGACTGTAACGTCTCGAGCGACTGGTCGGAAAACATCGGCGCTTCGGGGTTGTAGGTCACCACCAGAAAATCGTTGCTGCGGTAGCGCTGGTTGATTTCGCGAAAAAAATCCAGGGCTCGGTCGCTCTCCAAGGTGAGCGAATCGGCAGAGGCATCGAGCTTAAACTTGGGCAACCCGAGGGCAGCTACCACTGTCAGCAGCGCCAAGCCTGCCAGGGTCCAGCGGGGGTATTCGAGGATCGTATTCTGGTACAGCTTGGCCAGCCTCTTGAACATAACAATTCCTTGAGTCGGGGATTAAGACAGTCTGCTTAAAAGCGCCTAGTGTACTCCATGGGCAGCAGATCTAGCAGGGGGCTTATATTGGGCCGGTAAAGAAGTTTTAAGCTGGCCCGCAAAGCGGGCTCTCTTGCCGCGCTGAGGTACACTGGCGGCGGGAGCGCAAGACCCGATATAATGCTTTGAAATTTGGGGGTCGGACCAAGGCCGCACTTGGACCTGCCGATCGTCTTCCCCGGGCTTTGGACAACCGCATGCTCAAACTCCAGATCAGGGACAGTCACCAAGCACCAGTGTGGGTCCTGGAGAAGCATTACACTATTGGTAGCGCCTCGGATAATCACCTAGTGCTCGATGCCCCCGATGTGGCGCCTCACCATGCCAACCTGATGACCACCCTCAAAGGCATCTTCCTGAAAGACCAGCGCAGTCCCTCGGGCAGCTTCGTCAACGGCCAGCGCATTTCCCAAAAACAGATTCTGCCGGGAGATTTGATTCGTTTGGGGGGCGTCGAGCTGGAAGTACTCAGCCCAGGCAAAGACGAGCAGGCCCCTCAGCCCGAAAAGCTTCTCGGGAACTGGCGTCTGGTTGCCGATGGCAGCTGGCTCGCCGGGCAAAGCTACGAGCTCCCAGCCGAAGGAGCCGCAATTATAGGCCGCTCCAATGAGTGCGATATAGTGATCCCGGGAAGCCACCTGTCTCGGCGCCACACTGAGCTTAGAGTTCTCGGGGGCAGCCTTCAGGTAAAGGATTTGGATTCGGTTTCCGGCACCTATATTAACGAGCAGCCGGTCACCACCACCCTGGCTCACGATGGCGATCGGCTGCGGCTGGATGTCTACAGTTTCCGGATTTTGGATCCGGATTCGGGTAGCGTAGAGCGGCGCTCGCAACGGCCGAAATCCCGCCTATCTCCGCCCCTTGTCGAGCCCAGAAAAGTTCAACCAAGCACCCCGAAACGCTGGAAGACCCGCCCCACCTCGCCAGGCAACCGACAGGAGCCCAGCCCACCCAAACGCACCCAAGAGCTTTGGTTGTGGTTGACCCTTTTGCTTGCGGCGGGGCTTCTGATAGCGGGCTTATATTGGATTTGAACAAGGCACAGGATGCTGAGCCAGTGTGATAGAATTTGCCCCTCTTTTTAGAGCCCATACAACTGCTATTAGGAATCCATTCATGAGCTTAGATCAAGTCGCTTCAGGTAAGAATCTGCCCGATGACATCAACGTCGTTATCGAAATTCCCATGAACGGCGAGCCGATTAAGTACGAAGTCGACAAAGACAGCGGCGCCATTTTTGTCGACCGCCTGTTGGGAACCTCCATGCATTACCCCTGCAACTATGGCTATGTTCCCCACACCTTGTGCGGCGATGGTGACCCGGTTGACGTATTGGTGGTGTTTCCGCACGCCCTCCCCCCCGGTTCAGTCATTCGCTGCCGCCCTGTGGGCGTTTTGAAAATGACCGATGAATCCGGTGAAGACGCCAAAGTGCTGGCCGTGCCAATTGACAAGGTCACCCCACTCTACAGTCACATCAAAACCGCAAAAGACTTACCTGAGCTGACCCTGGCTCAGATCACCCATTTCTTTGAGCATTACAAAGATTTGGAAAAGGGCAAATGGGTCAAAGTAGAAGGCTGGGAAGACGCCGAATCGGCCCGCAAAGAAATTCTGGAATCGGTTGAACGCTATAAAGGTTAGTAGATTGTGGCTTTCGGGGCGGCGCTGCCCGCCCCTATTATTCCCAGCGGGGCTCGTTCTCGCCGCTATTGATCCGCCAGCCGAAGGCCGCTGGTATCTGGATTCAGAGCCTTTCTGGTATCTTTCTGCTGTCCCATGTCACTGCCCGGCGGCGCCAATTCAAAGTCGGCCGAAATTTTCGGGGGTATCGCTTTAACCCCTCGCTCATGCTCCGATAGCAAATCACTCCCCGGTTCAGCCAAACCCCAATCTTCTGGTTCGACCAACATTACCGGCAGCCCTTGGCGCTCTTCTTCGGTGAGCAGATCCGCGCCGGCTTCGGCAAGATTCAAATCGGGCACTTCCAGCTCGACCACTGGCGACCTACTCTGCTCTTCACTATCGATCAAATAACCGCTGGCGGGGCGCAAGCTCAGGCCGCTGGTGTCGACATCCACGGGAGTCAAACGGCGCTGTTCCTCGGGTTTTACCAAATAACCCGTCATCGGTGCCAGGCTCAAGCCGCTATCAGTTCTCGGCTGGGGACTGGCTGAAGGAGCAGGAGAAGGCGTCCGAGTAGGCGCAGAGTTGACTAAACTGACTTGAGCGCCGGCCCGACGCAGGACCTGCTGATACTTCTCCGCTGTCGCCCGGTCCAGGTTGCGTTTCAGCGCCACCGGCCGACCTGAAAACAGGGTCTCGACTTTTACCGAGTCCACTTTAAACAACTGCTGCAAACGCAGTTTGACGTCGCTTACCGCCTCCCCGATCACAACGTCTCCACGAAAGACGAGATCAAAGCTTTCTGCCTCGGTATTTTCTGGTGTCATGGTGTACTCCCGTCAAGCCGACGACTTTTTAAACCCCATAATAGCATCGAAGCAACGCCTGGCCTACGCTGGCTTTCCGCCCGGCAAATGCAGAAATTTCGTCGAAATCCGCACCCGCTTACTCTTCGCCATATGCAGAACTGCAGTAGTGACAAAAGGTTCTGGTTGCAAGCTGGCGGGCTAAACAAAAGCCTCCCATACTTTAAAGACGAAGAGGCCAAAACCCTATATTTCGTTATAGCTTAGAAATATTTACCTACCGTCTTTTTAGAGTAATATAGAGTTTGCAACGACGGTCAAGGAGCCGAAAGGTGAGACAACTGCCGGAAAGAAACATCGAATCGATCAGTTCGGCACGCAGCCAATGGGTCAATACAGAGGCCATACGACTGAAGGTTGAACAGGATATCGCCTTTTTAAGCGACCGAATCGCCGACCTGCGAAATCACCCTAGACCCAACAGGGTGGTGATCGACACTTATCAAACCATGCTTGATAGCCGCCTCTCGGTGCTCAAATGGCTCCAGCATGGTCGGATAAATTATTCCGAAGAATATCGCCGGGCCATGGGAAAGTAGCGGTTTAAGAAGAATCAATCACCGGTGCTGTTTAGGTTGTGATCCATGTCCCGCGCTGGGTTATCCCCTCTAGGCCTGCCAACGACGCGAGCAGGAACACCTGCCACGGTGGTGTGGGCGGGCACCGACTCTAATACCACGCTGCCGGCACCCACTTTGGCGCCTTCACCCACTTCGATATTCCCCAGTATCTTAGCGCCGGTACTGATCAATACCCCCTGACGAATCTTTGGGTGCCGGTCTCCTGCAGAGCGACCGGCACCCCCTAAGGTCACGCCATGCAGGAGCGAAACATTGTCTTCAATGACCGCCGTCTCCCCGATCACCACACCAGTGGCGTGATCGATCATTATGCCTTTACCGATACGCGCGCCCGGATGAATGTCCACATCAAAAGCTTCGGAAATCTGATTTTGCAGATAGAGCGCCAATGATTGACGCCCCCTGAGCCACAGGTGGTGAGCAAAGCGATAGGCTTGCAGGGCGTGAAAGCCTTTAAAAAACAGCAGTGGGATAAAATAACGGTCACAGGCCGGATCGCGCTCACAGTAGGCACAGATGTCGGCGCGCATGGCCGCTTCGATCGAAGCTTCTTGAGCCATGGCCAGCTCGAACACCTCGCGAATCATCATCGCCGGTACCGCCTGACTGTCGAGCTTGTTGGCCAGATGAAAACTGATCGCCGAGGCGAAACTGTCGTGATTGATAATGCTGGCATGGTAAAAGCTGGCCAGGGCCGGTTCCTCTCGACTGGCCAAGGCCGCTTCGCTGCGAATCGCCAGCCAGATATCATCATTGGTCTGGGGTAATTGGGCGTCTTCCAAATCTTACTCCGCTAAAGGTTGGCCTAGTCGATATTGTCGCACACCCGCTTCAGTCGCCTCTAGGCCCGGGCCAAAACCGCGCCAAAAAGCGCTGCCGGAACTCCGGCATACGCCAATAAAGTAGCAGGCATAAAAACAGATGAAACACCATAACAACAATAAACAGTTGCGGAATGCTCAAGCCTAGAACCCCAAGCCCGACCAAGCCAACCACCGCTGCCGCAATCATAAACAACGCATTGACGACGTTGCTGGCCCCGATGATCTGAGCTCGATTCTCAGAGCGGCTGCGACTTTGAATCAAAGCTGCCAAAGGCACCATATACAAAGCTCCGGCACCGCCCAGTAATACCACATCGGCCGCTACCCGCCACCAGCGGGGCATACTCAGCAACTCACCGAGGGCGTAGAGCCTTTCCGGATCGGCGGGGTTGTGATGGGCGGCAAAAGCCTGACCGGCGAAGGCCAAGTCAAGGCCCGCCAGCGTCACGATCAAAGCTCCAAGCAAAGAGACTCCAGGCTCCACCTGCCGGCGGCTAATGCGCTCACACAGCAAAGCCCCGGCGCAAATCCCCAGCAGAAACAGCGCCAACAGCAGGCTTACCGCTTCGGGGGCGCCGAATAGGCTGGTCCGGGTAAAATTGGGCAGTTGGGTAAGGTATACCGAGCCGAGAAACCAGTACCATGAGGCACCGATTATGCTCCAGAACACCATGGAATTTTCTCGGGCGTAGCCCAAAGTGCGGAAAATCTGGGCAAAAGGGTTGTGCTTTAAAGAAGTGTTGGGATCGGCCGGCTCAGCCCGAGGCACAGCACGGCTGGCATACCAGCCTGCTCCGGCAACCAGTAAAGCGCCGGCGGCCACATACCAGCGCCCCTGATCCAGCGCCATGGCCAAGCTGCCGGCAATCAAGCCCAAAAATATCGCCAGGGAGGTTCCGGTGTGCAGCAAACCATTGGCGCCCACCAGCTCTTTTTGGTGTAAATGTTGGGGCAGGATGGCGTATTTAAGCGGGCTAAAGCACGCCGACTGAGTCCCGGTAAGAAACAATACCAACAGCAAAAGTGCCGCGCTGTTGAGCCAGAGTGCCAGGGCCGCCAGAACCATAATCGCCACTTCGGCCAACTTAATCGCGCGGATAAAATAGGCCTTTTCATATTTGTCGGCGTACTGCCCCGCCAGCGGCGCGAAAAACAAAAAGGGGACGATCATGGTACCGGCCACCAAATTGTTGATGACGTTTACCTCAAGTCCCCAGCGCTCAATGCCCCCATACGTAAATAGCAACAGCAGTGCGCTTTTGTAAAAATTGTCATTGAAGGCGCCCCCGAACTGAGTCAGAAACAGCGGCATAAACCTGCGATCGCGTAGCAGAGCGAACTGTTTTACACCGGGGGCCGAAGACAGTTCCGACATAGCTCAATCTCCTTTGTCTAG
>CAZKCY010000037.1:0-2948 GCA_964551155.1 uncultured Marinimicrobium sp.
AGACATTTCTTTCCACTGGCCGATTTACGGTCAGTTGAGCTTGGTCGGGCGGGGTCATTACGACATTACTTACGAGCGGGAACTCGACACCTTTCTGGGACTCGAATACAACGATTGCTGTTATCGTGTGCGTTTGCTGGCACGGCGCTGGCTCGATTTCGACTACGCCTATAGCCCCGATTTCTTAGAGACGGTGAGTGCCAACGACTATGAAAACAGCATAGTGTTCGACATTCAGTTTAAGGGTCTTGGCAGCCTCAATCGGAAAATTGGCGATTTGCTGGAAAAAGCGATTCCCGGCTACGAACAGCGGGAAACCTCTTACATAAACAATTAATTGATACCACAGTGATGACTTTATGCGTATGACTTCTTTCAAAACTGCACTTTTGGCTTCCGCACTCGGCTTGCTGCTCATCAGTCCGCTGTTGCGCGCTGAATCCCAGGTGCTGGACCGTATCGTCGCCATAGTCGATAGTGACGTGGTCCTCGAGAGCGAACTGGAAGCCCGGACCCAGTCGGTTATGGAGCGTCTGCAGGCAAGCGACTCCAGGCAGGCTTTGCCGCCGAAGGAAGTTTTGCAAAAACAGATTCTCGATCAGTTGATTCTCGAGCGGTTGCAACTGCAAATGGGCGAACGCTACGGCATCAAAGTGACCGAAAAAGATCTGGAGGACGCCATAGGCCGTATCCTGAACAGCAACCAGATAACCTTGGAGCAGCTCGAGCAGGATCTGGCACAGGAAGGCGTTAGCATGGAGGAGTTCCGTCAGCAGATTTACACCGAACTGTCGGTGAACCAGGTTCAGCAGGCGATCGTGAATAGTCGAATTCAGCTTAATGAGCAGGATATCGACAGTTTTCTGGCCTCTACCGATGGTAAATTCGCCACCTCTCCCGAGTACCGCTTGGGGCATATTTTGATTGCTGTGCCGGGCGGTGCCGATTCAGAAACGGTGGATCAGGCTCAGGAGAAGGCGCGCGATATCTATAGCCAGTTGGCCGAGGGCGCAGATTTTGGCCAAGTAGCCATTACCCACTCGAATGACCAGAACGCGCTCCAGGGCGGCGAGCTGGGTTGGCGCAAGCTCGAGCAACTGCCCGAATTGTTCAGCGGGCCGGTTAGCGAGTTGGATGTTGGAGAAGTTGCCGAGCCAGTGCGCAGCGGCGCCGGCTTTCACATTCTGAAAGTGCTGGAAACGCGCGGCTCTGGTCAGCCTCAACTGGTGGAGCAAACCAAGGCACGTCACATACTGATCAAAACCTCGGAGATAGTCGATGACCAGGCGGCTGAGCAAAAGCTGAAAGATATTCGCCAGCAGTTGCTCGATGGCGGCGACTTTACCCAGCTGGCACGCGAGCACTCCGAAGACATTGGTTCAATGCTTCAGGGCGGCGATCTAGGGTGGAGCAGTCCTGGACAGATGGTACCGGCCTTTGAGGCCGCCATGGCGGAAACCGAAGAAGGTGAAATCAGCGAGCCGTTTAAAAGCCGGTTCGGCTGGCATATTCTTCAAGTTGAAGAGCGGCGGGAAAAAGATATGAGCGATCTGGTGTTGCGCAACCAGGCCGCCAATATGCTGCGCAGCCGTCGCTTCGACGAAGAGTTGCAAACCTGGCTGGCTGAAATTCGCGAACAGGCCTATATCGAAGTCAAACTCTAATTCCCGGCCGGGCGCCAAGTGCGCTCGGCGCTTTTTATTTACCTCCGGCTTCCCCTATGACTGACATTCCTCTGCGCATTGTGATCACGCCCGGCGAGCCCGCTGGCGTGGGTCCTGATTTGGTGATCGCGCTGGCGCAGCAGCCCCAGGCTTTTGAGCTGGTAGTGGCCGCCGATCCAGACTTGCTGCAGGAGCGGGCTCGACAGCTCAATCTACCCTTGCGCCTTCATGAGCTGGATGCCAGCAAGCCGCCGCGCACGCTGGCCGGCGGAGAGTTGATCGTCGCGCCGGTTAAACTGCGCACGCCTGTGGTGGCTGGAACTTTGAATCCCACCAATTCGGCCTATGTCCTGCAAACCCTCGATCTCGCTATAGCCGGCTGTCTGGCGGGCGAGTTCGATGCCTTGGTCACCGGCCCAGTGCACAAAGGTATAATCAACGAAGCCGGTATAGCCTTTAGCGGTCACACCGAATACCTGGCCGACAGCACCGATACCGAGCGGGTGGTAATGATGCTGGCTACCGAAGGATTGCGGGTGGCCCTGGCGACGACCCATCTGCCACTGAAAGATGTCGCCGCCGCCTTGACCCCCGAATTGCTGGAACAGGTCATAGATATTTTGTATCGCGATTTGCAGAGCGATTTCGGCATTGCCGAGCCGCGGGTCTTAGTGGCGGGGCTCAACCCTCATGCCGGAGAGGGCGGACATCTAGGTCGTGAGGAAATCGAAATATTGGAGCCGGTGCTCGCACACCAGCGTAAACTCGGCCGCAACCTGCTTGGTCCTTTGCCCGCAGACACTTTGTTTACCCCGAAATATCTCGAGCGAGCCGACGCAGTGCTCGCCATGTACCATGACCAGGGGTTGCCGGTACTCAAATACAAAGGCTTCGGCCAGGCGGTCAATATTACCCTCGGTTTGCCCATAGTGCGTACTTCAGTGGATCACGGCACGGCCCTGGATCTCGCTGGCACCGGCGGAGCGGATATTGGCAGCCTGCGCACGGCGCTGTCCTATGCGGTCGATATGGCTAAAGTGCGCAAGCACCAACTCCAACAAGGGTAGACGCAATTTCATGAGTTCCTTCAACAGCGCCGGCCCCCATAGAGCGCGCAAGCGTTTCGGTCAGAACTTCTTAGTGGATCAGTCTGTGTTGCAGGGCATTCTGGACGCGGTACATCCCCAGCCTGGCCAGCATCTGGTCGAAATCGGCCCAGGTAAGGGCGCGCTTACCGAATACCTTGCCGAGTTGAACATCAAAGTACAGTACCTACACAGCGAC
>CAZKCY010000037.1:2958-11950 GCA_964551155.1 uncultured Marinimicrobium sp.
GAGAAACTCAGCGTCATAGAATTGGACCGCGATTTGGTGCCTTGGCTGATTGTAAAATTTGAGCGTCACCCCGGGTTTCAGCTATTTCAGGCCGATGCGCTAAAATTTGATTTTGCCGCCCTTGCTCAGACTGACCAACCGCTCAGAATTGTCGGCAATCTACCTTATAATATTTCCACACCGCTGATATTCCATTTGCTGAGCTATGTCGGCTTGGTGACTGACATGCACTTCATGTTGCAGAAGGAAGTCGTCGAGCGAATGGCGGCGGTGAGCGGCGATAAGGCCTATGGCAGGCTGAGTATAATGGTGCAGTATTATTGTGCCGTTGAGCATTTGTTCGAGGTGCCCCCGAGCGCATTTGATCCGGCTCCAAAGGTGGATTCGGCGATAGTTCGGCTGGTGCCGCACCAGCAACTGCCTTATCCTGCCCAGCATATTAAAACCTTGGAGCGACTGGTGAATGTCGCCTTCCAGCAGAGACGCAAGACGTTGCGCAACGCTCTTAAGCAACTCTTGCCGATAGAGATGATCGATGAGTTGCCGGTGGATACTGGTTTGCGCCCGGAAAATATTTCCCTGGCGCAATTCGTCGAGTTGAGCAATGTCATTGGCGATCTCGACAAGATTCCCAAATTTTGAGTTATCCGTTATGACTTCAGTAAGCCCCAACGAAGTGGCCACCGAAATCGATGTCCGGGTCAAAGCCACCTATGTCGCCGCCCAATCCAGGCCCAAGGATCAGCGCTTTGTCTACGCCTACACCATCACCATAGCCAACCATGGAGATGTTGCCGCGCAGCTGATCAGTCGTCACTGGATCATTCAGGACGCCCGCGACAAGCGCCAGGAAGTAAAAGGCGCCGGCGTTGTTGGCGAGCAACCTCACCTGCAACCGGGCAAGAGCTACACTTACACCAGCGGCGTGGTGCTCGAAACCGAAACCGGAATAATGCAAGGCAGTTACCAGATGCGCACGGACGAAGGTGAGTATTTCGAAGTGGCAATTCCGGCTTTTGCCCTGGTGCCGCCCCATGCCATACACTAGCTAAGGGTCGCGTCTTTAGTTGGGTTAGCGCTTTCCTCAGTGCCGATCGTTTGGGAGGATGAATGAGTACTTATGCGGTAGGCGATCTCCAAGGCTGTCTCGAACCTTTGAAAAGACTGCTCGATCAAGTGAATTTTGATCCGGCTTCGGATCGCCTGTGGATTGCGGGCGACTTGGTTAATCGCGGCCCGGCCTCACTCGAAACCCTCCGTTTCTTATACGATATGCGCGAATCGGTCACCGCCGTGTTGGGCAATCACGACCTGCATTTTTTAGCGGTGGCCTTTGGGCACAAACGCGAGGGCAGCTCGGACACTTTGGAAGATCTGGTGCGGGCCGAGGATTGTCCCGAAATGATCGCTTGGTTGCGTCAGTTTCCCTTGCTGCATCGAAACCCCGAACTCGGCTTTACCATGGTGCATGCCGGCATTCCGCCTATTTGGACCATGGAGCAGGCCGAGGCACATGCTCGCGAAGTGGAAGCTGTGCTGCAGAGCAATCAACTCGAGCACTTTCTTGCCAATATGTACGGCAATGAACCCTCGCGCTGGAAAAACAAATTGATTGGCATGGACCGGCTGCGGATGATCACCAACTATTTCACCCGCATGCGCTTTTGTACTTCTGAAGGCGAACTGGATTTGGAAACCAAAGGCGGAGCCGAGGAACACCCTCCTGGCTTTTTTCCCTGGTTTGCCTACCCCATGCACAAGTGCCGTCAGCACAAAATCATATTTGGTCACTGGGCGGCACTGGAAGGCAAGGCCGAGGCGCCCAATGTTTTCGCACTTGATACCGGTTGTGTTTGGGGCGGCTCGCTCACCGCACTGCGTCTTGAAGACGAACAAATGTTCCGCTGCCAGTGCAGCTAGCCGTTTATTGACTCTTTGCGCGTTTCTAGACCTTGAAGATTTTGGCAGCAAATTACTGCTAGCTTAATTTTAGAAAGGAGATTACCCATGAGATTTAGATCTCTACCGCTCGTTTTGGCCCTAACGCTTGCTCCCGCCGCTGTTTGGAGCCAAAGCTACCAAAGTGAGGTGGGGGCTCAGCTGAGCTTTGCCGATGTCGACAACGGCGGCAGCGACACCTCCATAGGGTTGCGCGCTGAGTACCATTTCGTGCCGGTGCAAACCCGCAGTCATCCGCTGGCCGAAGCGTCGTTTCTCGAACAGTCCACCCGCTTGTTTGCCCAGACCGAGCAGGATTTCGACTACCTGACGGTCGGCGGCGAGCTCTATATCCCCGATACCATGTTTTATGTCGCTGGCGCCCTGGTGCGCACCGATAATGGGGATTCCGATACTGAAGCGGTCGCCACTTTGGGGCTGACGCCTATCGATGGGCTGCGCCTGAGCACAAGTTTTACTGACCACGGCTACGATTTAAACCTGCATGCCAAATATGTCACGGCATTGGTCGGGGGGAATTACGTGCACCTCGAAGCCGAGGTTGCGGAGCGTGACGGCGACGACTATTTCAATCTCGGTGGGGATTTCTATTTCAATCGTTATTGGAGTGTCGGCGCGGCCTATACCGACAACTATGGCGATGAGTTTACTCTGCGCTCGCGACGCTTTTTCAGCAATGAGCTGAGCGGCGAAGTCGCTTTTACCGATACCGATTGGGGTTATCGGATGCAGCTTGGCGCAGCCCTAAGGTTCTAGTTGCCGTTTCGAAGAATAGGTCATGGATACTGAGCTGCTGAGAACCTTTATCGAGGTGACCCAGACCCGCCATTTCGGCCGGGCCGCCGACAAGCTATTCATCACCCCCGCGGCGGTCAGCGCGCGCATTCGCCAATTGGAGCAGGGGCTGGGAGTCAGTCTCTTCTATCGCGCCCGGGGCAATATACAGATGACCGCGGAGGGCGAGCGGCTTCTGCCACACGCAACCCGGGTGCTGGAAGCCTGGGCTCTGGCGCGTCAGGATTTGGCCTTTAGAGCTGAGTCGGCGCTGCATTTGAGTCTCGGTGCTTCCTCGGGCCTTTGGCGTTTCTTGTTGGGGGATTTGAGTAAAAAATTACTCCAACAATTGCCCGAGCTTCGGTTGCGTGCCGAAGCCTTTTCGCAGAACGAGTTATTGGAGCGACTGCTGGCCGAGCAACTGGATATGCTGTTGATGCACGATCTGCCCGGCGAGGGCGCTCTTAAATCGAAACGGGTGGGGGAGTTGAGTCTGGTCTTGGTAAGCTCCAAGGCGGAGCAAGACTGGCGCACGGCTTTGTCGGGGGATTATGTGCATGTCGACTGGGGGACGGCTTTCGCGTTGTTTCACAGCCGCAAGCTCGGGGATCCAATCGGCCGTCTCAACACCAATCAAGCCAACGTGGCGCTGGATTATTTGGCTAAGGTTGAGGCCAGTGCGTATCTGCCCGAGCAGCTCTTGGAGGCGTCGCAAAATCTATATCGGGTAAAGGAGGCGCCAGTCTTCACGCGCCCCCTTTACGCGGTTTACCGCGCCGATAACGAATACGCGCCTTGTATTCAGCAGGTATTGCCGCTTTTGGACCTGACCTCTTAGCTAGGCGTTAGAAATCCAGCTCCCAAAGATCATCGCAACCCAGCTCATCTCTCAGCCGGCGGCGCTCCAGGCGATCTTCCAGTTTGCGGCGAATTTCCAGCACTTGCTGGCTGGTTTCCTTGGCGGACAGTTTAGGTTGCTGATCTTCCTCCTCTAGATCAATGCTAATATCGTGCAGCATATCGGAATCGGAATCGGTATCTGCTTGAGAGTGATCAACTTCGACGGCCATAGGAAACTCCAATGTGGGCAAAAAAACATAAAGTGCTACCCTTTTAGGGGGAGTCTTTACCTGAGGCGCTATGTACCATAGTCTTGGAAACACGCAAAACAAAAAAAAATTGTCGTATCGAACAGTATTTTTTAATTTGACCGGGCGGGTCTCCAGCTCGGTGATCAACGAGGAATGACTGTGCAGAATCAGGATCGAGAGGCCCAATTGATCGGCTGGCGCGAATGGGTGGAGCTGCCCGAGTTCGGCAAGGTAATTACCAAAGCTAAGATTGATACCGGCGCGCGCACCAGCGCTCTGCACGCTTACTATGTGGAGCCCTTTCGGCGCGAGGGTCGAGATTGGGTGCGCTTTGGGCTGCACCCGCGCCAGGGCGATGTCGATACCCAAGTCGAGTGCGAGGCTCGAGTGGTCGATCGCCGCAAAGTGACCGACTCGGGGGGCCACGCTGAGATGCGCTATGTTATCTCGACCCGGCTAAAACTGGGGGAGACCGAATTCACCGCCGAGCTGACTTTGACCGACCGGGAGAATATGCGCTTTCGCATGCTGCTTGGCCGGCGTGCGCTCAAGAGCCGCTTTCTGGTCGACAGTGAACAGTCCTTTTTACTGGGTGGCGATAAAGAGTCGCCAGCTTCCGAGCTGTCATCGAATATTCAACGGCGCTCGAACTAACTCGAGCGACGCGTAATTACGCCTTTTTACAGGGAAAAACTTATGAAAATTGCCATATTGTCGCGCAACCGGCGGCTCTATTCGACCCGTCGTTTGGTAGAAGCAGGTACCGATCGGGGTCACGAGATGCATGTGATCGATATTCTCAAATGCTATATGGACATTACTCCCGGAAACCCCACTATTTGGTATAAAGGCGAAAAACTCGAGGGTTTCGATGCGGTTATTCCCCGTATCGGCGCTTCGGTTACCCACTACGGTTTGGCGGTGATTCGGCAATTTGAAATGACCGGCGCCTACTGTTTGACCGAATCGGTGGCCCTGGGGCGCTCGCGCGACAAGTTGCGGGCTCTGCAGTTGCTGTCCCGCAAAGGCCTGGGGTTGCCGCGCACCAGCTTTGCCTACAACGTGCACAACACCAAGGATCTGATCAAGTTGGTGGGGGGCGCGCCGCTGGTGGTTAAATTGTGTGAGGGCACTCAAGGACGCGGGGTAGTGCTTGCCGAAACCATCAAGGCGGCCGAAAGTGTGATCGAAGCTTTTCGCGAGCTGCGGGCGGAATTTCTGGTGCAGGAGTTCATTAAAGAAGCCGGTGGCAGCGATATTCGCTGCTTGGTCATTGGCGGCAAGGTAGTCGCCGCCATGCAGCGCACCGCCATGGAAGGGGAGTTTCGCTCCAATCTGCACCGAGGCGGCAGTGCCAAGCTGGTCAAATTGACGCCCACCGAGCGGCGCACGGCGGTCAAGGCGGCTCAGACTATGGGGCTGCATGTGGCAGGGGTGGATATATTGCGCTCGAGCCGCGGCCCATTGATTATGGAGGTCAATTCTTCGCCCGGTCTGGAGGGTATCGAAGGGGCCACGCAAAAAGATATCGCCGGAGCCCTAGTGGCCTTCGTTGAAGAAAATGCCAAACCCCACAATACCCGTACCAGAGGGGGCAAGGGTTAATGGCGAATAACAAGGCCGCTGGGGAACGCAACGAGGAGATTCAGATCGGCGGTGTGACGGTTAAACCGGGCGAGCGCACCACCGTCGATATCCCCCTGGCGGCCATGTACACCCACAGCGACGTGGGCATGACGGTGCACGTGATCAACGGCCGCCGGCCGGGGCCCTGCCTGTTTGTCTGCGCCGCCGTACACGGCGACGAACTCAACGGTGTGGATATCATTCGCCGGCTGCTCAACTACAAACAGCTGAGCCAGTTGCGCGGAACTTTGCTGGCCATACCTCTGGTCAATGTGCACGGCTTTCTAAACCATTCCCGTTACCTTCCCGATGGTCGGGATTTGAATCGCAGCTTTCCCGGTAGCCTGCGCGGCTCCTTGGCCGGCCGGGTGGCGCATACCTTCGCGAATGAAATTCTGAGCAAATGCAGCCATGGCATCGACTTGCACACCGGAGCGCGCCATCGCAGCAATCTGCCCCAAATTCGTGCCGACTTGAGTCAGGAGAGCACCCGGGAGCTGGCCATGCAGTTTGGCGTACCGGTGGTGCTGGATGCCAAGTTGCGCGACGGCTCTCTGCGCGATGCTGCCGCCCAAATGGGCATACCGCTGTTGCTCTACGAGGCCGGTGAAGCGCTGCGTTTTGACGAGCTCTGTATTCGCGCGGGGACTCGCGGCATTGTTCATGTGATGCGCGCGCTGAAAATGCTCCCTGCGCGCAAGCGTCCGATGGCTATACCGCCCGCCGTAGTCGCCGACGACAGCCGCTGGTTGCGTGCGCCCAGCAGCGGGGTTATGCGTTCAATGGTGCAGTTGGGCGCCAGGGTTAAAAAAGGCGCAGTGCTGGGCTATATCGCCGATCCTATGGGTCTAAATGAGGCGCCGGTAGTGTCTCCGGCAGAGGCCATTGTCATTGGCATGACAAATCTACCCCTGGTTCACGAGGGCGAAGCCTTGTTCCATCTGGCCAGCTTCAAACGCCAGTTGAGCAAGGTTGCTGGTCAATTGCAGGACTTTCACGAGCACTTCAATATCCAGGAAGAAGAGCCGTTTTTTATCGGGGAAGATGATTCGCTGGAAAACTGAGGGCAGGGCGGCGCGGGAGTCGGGGACTTGTCAGTGATTTGCTAGGCGCCCAGCTTATGGGCTTTGTTCAAAGTTACAATATTGCCGTCAAAGGCGAAGTGCCGACCATTAAAGCGGCCCTCCACTTGTTTGGCAGTCAGCGGTTTTGCGAACAGGTAACCTTGGCCCTGGTCGCAGCCCTCTTGGCGCAACCAATCGGCCTGGGCAGCTTTTTCCACTCCTTCGGCTACCACGCTTAATTGCATGTTGTGCGCCAAACCGATGATCGATTTGGCAATGGCGGCATCGTTAATGTCGTCGTGGATGTCTTTAATAAAGCTGCTGTCGATTTTGAGTTTCTGAATCGGAAAGCGCTTTAAGTACGCCAGTGAAGAATAGCCAGTGCCAAAGTCGTCGATGGCCAGAAACAGGCCCATCTGGTTGAGTTGGTTAAGCTGGTTGATGGTTTCGCCGGCGTGCTCCATGGCACAGCTTTCGGTAATTTCCAGTTCCAAATGCGCGGCCGGCAAACCCGTTTCGCGCAAGATGGTTTCGACTTTTTCGGGGAAATTTCGCTGGCGGAACTGCCTGGGCGACAAATTCACCGCTATGCGTCCAACAATCTTTCCGGCGTCCAGCCAAGCTTTCTGCTGGCGACAGGCTTGGCGCAGTACCCATTCACCAATTGGAGAAATCAAGCCGGTTTCTTCGGCCAGAGGGATGAAGTGAATGGGTGATACCAGGCCTCTTTCCGGGTGCTGCCAGCGCACCAAGGCCTCCATGCCCACTAATTGGCCGGTCTGCAAATCCACTTGCGGCTGGTAGTGCAGGGTCAGTTGTTCCTGTTCCACCGCCCGGCGTAAATCGTTCTCGAGCAGCAGATAATTGACCGCCGTAGCGCTCATGCCTTTGGTGTAGAACTGGCAGTTGTTCTTGCCGGCCTCCTTGGCTTTGTACATGGCGATGTCGGCATTCTTCAACAGCTCGTCGGTATCGGAACCGTCGTCGGGGTAAACGCTGACCCCGATGCTGACCGTGGTGGTAATCTCGTGGCCGCAGATTTCCAGGGGGCGCGCGAGAGTTACCAGAAGCTTGTTGGCGATGAAAATCACATCATCCAGATCGTGCACACCTTCCAGCACTACGACGAATTCATCACCGCCCAGGCGGGCTACCGTGTCCATATCGCGCACGCCTTCATTCAGGCGCATGGCGATGGCTTTGAGCAGTAAATCCCCGGAATCGTGCCCCAGGCTGTCGTTGATGTTTTTGAATCGATCTATATCGAGCAGCATCAGTGCCAGCTTGCTGTTGCTGCGCTGGGCGCGCGCCAGGCCATGATAGATGCGATCGTAAAACAAGGAGCGGTTGGGCAGGGCGGTGAGCGAGTCGTGGAAAGCCATGTAGTTGAGTCGCGACTGCTGTTCGCGCAGGGCATTTTCCGCCAACTTACGTTCGGATATGTCGGTGCAAATGGTACATACGCCGAAGACCTCATTGTCCTCGTTGCGCAGGGCGAACTTCACCATGAAATAGGTGTGCAGGGTGCCGTCCTTGTGCATCAAATCCAGTTCGGTCTCGAAGGTCTGCTGCTTGTCCTTGGCGGCCAGGTCGATATCCCAAAGAGTCTGGGCGATTTCGCGGGGATAGATATCGAAGACGTTTTTCCCGACAAAACCTTGCTCGTCAATATTCTCCAGCTGTTTATAGTGGTCGCTGGCCAGTACCACATTGCCGTCCAAATCCTTGACCGAAATAAGGGCTGGGGAGTAATGCAAAATGGCGTGCAGATAAGTTTCACTGGCCCAGAGCGCCTGACGCGCGAGCCGAAAGCGCTCCGATTGCTCATCGTGGCGCCACATCTCAATCACTTGGCGTACCAGTAAACCACTGAAAGCCCAAACCGTGTCCAGCTCGTCAACGCTCTTACGCAGCGCACTCAGATTGTCTTCGGTTTCTATGTAAAAGGCCGCGATAGCGCGGTCATTTTCCAGGATTGGATAGATATAGCCGGCCTGGCAGCCCTTAGGGCTTGACTCGGGTTCCAGGCGGAAGCGGCTGGTGGTGTCCAACGCAAGTGGCTCGCCGGTTTCAAACACATGTTCGATGTGCAGGTGGGGAAAGAGCTTGAGCTTGTTGAGCGCTGTGGCGACGCTGTTGATGCGCGGCTCCAAGGGATGATCTTGGGCGATAGACTCGACGTATAACCTGCCGTCCCGCTCAACAATCAGGGCGACCCGGCTAACAGCAGGCTTTACCACAACCAATTTCACCAAGCGCTCAGCAATTTGCTTGTGATTCAGGTCGGTAAACAGCTGCTGAAACTTCTTGATGAGTTCCACAGCGGAGTGTTTAGTGCGCATAGTCGCCCAATTGGGGTACTCGTTTAAAAATTAGCAGCCGACTGGCTGCAACACGATCCCTATCACTGGTACTCAGTGTTTTTCGTTCCTAGGTCTATCCGAATTGCCGGTTAGTTTAAATTTTTTTAAAACAAGA
>CAZKCY010000038.1:0-11019 GCA_964551155.1 uncultured Marinimicrobium sp.
GGTGCACCGCCATAAAGCATTGTGGTTTTTAAGTCCTGATTTGCGAGCTTTTCGCGTCAGTTTTCCGATCTGCAGCGCTAATCAGCGGACAATTTAGTCAGATAAAAGAAGCTGGTTTAGTTATTGCAAGATGCTGGTCAACTTTTTACAGCTCTTGAACGAACGAACGAACTGATGCGGACGTTGATATGAACCAGCAGACTTTAATTGCCAGCAACCTGAGCAGCTCGGAGGATAATTGGGTAAAAACCACTTGCGCCTATTGTGGTGTTGGTTGCGGCATAGAGGCCAAGGCCGAGCCGGGTTCGAGAAATCTCCAAGTACGCGGCGATGCCAGCCATCCGGCCAATTACGGGCGTTTGTGCTCTAAAGGTCTGGCGCTCGGCGAAACGGTAGAGGAAGAAGGGCGTTTGCAGTATCCAAGTGTCAAGGGCCAAAGGGTAACTATGCCCGAAGCTCTGCAGACGGTCGCTCAAGGATTTATCGATACCATAAAAGAACACGGCCCCGACTCAGTGGCGTTTTACGTTTCGGGGCAATTGCTGACCGAGGACTATTACCTTGCCAACAAATTAATGAAGGGATTTATTGGCAGCGGCAACATCGACACCAATTCGCGCCTGTGCATGTCCTCCAGCGTCGCCGGTCACAAACGGGCCTTCGGCAGTGACACAGTACCCGGCTGCTATACCGACCTGGAGCTGGCCGAACTGTTGGTATTGACCGGTTCCAATCTGGCCTGGTGTCACCCAGTGCTTTATCAGCGCGTAAAAGCCGCCAAGCAACAGCGTCCGGAAATGAAAGTGGTGGTGATAGATCCGCGCCGAACCGATAGCTGCGATCTCGCCGATCTGCATTTACCGATTCAGCCGGGTACTGACGTGGCGCTGTTCAACGGTCTGCTGGCGCATTTGGCTCAGCAGGGGGTGATTGACGAAGACTACGTGCAAAGCCACACCGAGAATTTTACCGAAACTCTGGGCAGTGCCATGGCTGAGGCCAGCAACAGGCGCGCGCTTTCGGCCAAGCTGGGCGTAGAGGACCGGGATCTGAAAACCTTCTTTGATTGGTTTGCGGCCACCGATAAAACCGTGACCGTTTACTCTCAAGGGGTCAATCAGTCGAGCGCCGGCACCGACAAGGTCAACAGCATTATTAACTGCCATCTGGCGACCGGAAGAATAGGGCAGCCCGGCGCCGGGCCCTTCTCGGTTACCGGGCAGCCTAACGCCATGGGCGGAAGGGAAGTTGGTGGACTAGCGAACACTTTGGCCGCCCATATGGATTTCGACAACCCCGAGCACTGGGAGCTGGTGCGCGATTTTTGGAGCAGTGAACGGCTGGCGCGCCGTCCGGGGCTCAAGGCGGTAGAAATGTTCGATGCCATAGATTCGGGCGAGATCAAGGCGGTTTGGATTATGGCTACTAATCCGGTAATGAGTCTGCCCGATGCCGACAGGATCAAGCGGGCTCTAAAAAAATGTCCGCTGGTGGTGGTCTCGGATTGCGTGGCCGATACCGACACCATCCGCTGCGCCGATGTGTTGCTGCCGGCCGCAGGCTGGGGAGAAAAGTCCGGTACTGTGACCAATTCCGAGCGGCGTATCTCCCGGCAGCGGTCGGTTCTGCCGGCTGTCGGTGAAGCTCGTCCGGATTGGTGGCTGATCAGCCAGGTGGGTCAGCTTATGGGCTTTAAGGAAGCTTTTGATTATCAGAGCGAAGCCGAAATTTTTCGCGAGTACGCGGCTTTGACCGCGCGCGACAACAACGGCAGTCGGGATTTGGATTTGGGCCTCTATCAACATTTGAGCGAGTCAGGCTATCAACAGTTACCGCCGCGCCAATGGCCACTGAAATCGGGGGCCGATTTGGGTCAAAGCTCCGAACGGCTGTTCGGTGATGGGGTATTCTTTACCCCCTCGGGGCGCGCCAATTTCATCCCGGTGAGCCACCGCCAGCCGCTCAGCGCACCCAATCGCGACTTTCCGCTGGTGCTCAATACCGGTCGGATTCGCGACCAGTGGCACAGCATGACGCGCACTGGACTATCGGCGCGCTTAGGTGGTCATATTCCAGAACCTTTCGTCAGCATTCACCCGCAGGACGCCGACCGCTATCGATTGCAAGATAAAGGCCTAGCGGAGGTCAGTAGCCCCTGGGGAATGGCACGGGTCAGGGTAGATGTTAGTGATCGGAGTCAGCCGGGGCAGCTGTTTATGCCTATGCACTGGACCGACTTGCTCGCCAGCCGGGCGCGGGTGTGTGCGCTGGTGGGGCCTAACCTCGACCCGATTTCAGGACAGCCGGAAAACAAATATACCCCCGTTCAAATTGCACCCTGGAAAGGCCGATCAGAAGCCATACTGGTGCTGCGCGAAAAGCTGCCGGGGCTGAACTGCGACTACTGGGCGGCTCAGAGAATCGAGGCGGGGTATCTTTATTTCATCGCCAGCGAACTCAGCCCCTTGGAGTTGAATGAGTATTTACAGACGTTGTGCCCAGCATCCAGCGATTCGGCCCAGCATCTCACCTTCGGTCAGTCGGAGCGAGGCGAATTCCGCCATGGGGTGATGCGCGAGGGGCGGTTGCTGGCTGCCTATGCCTTGGCTGAGGATTTCGGCCGCAAGGACTACCAGTGGTTGGGCCAGCTGCTGGCGACGGAATTCGAAGGCGAGTCTATGGGGGCCTTGTTCCGCGGTCGGCCATCTGCGACTATGAACCAAGGCAAGCTAGTCTGCGCATGTAAGCAACTAGGCTACAATACCCTATGCAATGCGGTGCGCGACCAGAACCTCGATTCGGTGGCCGCGCTCAGCGCCGCCACCAGCGCCGGTACCGGCTGCGGTTCCTGCATACCGGAGCTGGAGCGGATACTGGCCAACGAGGTCGCCGATGCCTCGGCGGCTTAGGAATCCGGCAGTAATCGGAGAAGGCGTTTCCGTCCTTTACCGGGGCGCTAAAATACCTGTCATTAGGCTATGGAACCCAGGTTGTTGAATGGCTGAACCCACCTACTTACAAAACTCGAGTTCGGCCGCGCCCAAGGCTCTGGTGGACGGCTTCGGCCGGCGAATAGATTACGTGCGCTTGTCGGTCACCGATCGCTGCGATCTGCGCTGTCGCTACTGCATGGCCGAAGAGATGACTTTTCTGCCTCGAAGTGAGGTGCTGAGTATTGAAGAATTGGCGCGATTGGGGGAGGCGTTCGTCTCGCTGGGAGTGCGCAAGCTGCGCATTACCGGGGGCGAACCGCTGATTCGCAAAGGTATTGTGGATTTAATGCGGCGCCTGGGCGCTTTGCCCGGCTTGGAGGAGCTATGCCTGACCACCAACGCCACCCATATGGCCCGCTATGCCCAGGACTTAAAGGCGGCCGGCGTCAGCCGGGTCAATATCAGCCTCGACAGCATCCGGCCGGAGCGCTTCAAGTACCTGACCCGCTTCGGCGATCTGAATCAGGTGCTCGAGGGCATAAAGGCGACCCAGCAGGCGGGCTTTGAACATACCAAGCTCAATTGCGTGGCATTGAAGAACTACAATGCGGACGAGGCGCCGGAGCTGGTGCGTTTCGCGCTCGATGAAGGCCTGGATATCAGCTTTATCGAGGAAATGCCCCTCGGGCAGGTCACCGACCACGGCCGGGCGGCGGAATTTGTCAGCAGCGAAGAGCTGCGCGCGGCGATTCGCAAGACTCTGCCGCTGCAGCCTTCGGACGTCGATACCGGCGGCCCTTCGCGCTACTGGAAGGTGCCCGGCTATAAGTCGCGCATTGGTTTTATCTCCCCCCACAGCGAAAATTTCTGTGCCAGCTGCAACCGGGTCAGGGTAACCGCGACCGGCCGTCTGCTGCTCTGTCTGGGGCAGGAGAACAGTGTCGATTTACGCGCGCCGTTGCGCGCGAACGAGGCTTCGGATGGAGTTCGGCAGGCGATAGTCGCCGCCATGGCGCACAAGCCGCGCGAGCACGATTTTACCCATCAGCAGGAAGAGCCGCAGATTGTCCGCTTTATGAATGTCACCGGCGGCTGAATTTGCAGTACACCGCATACTTGATTAAAGAATCGGTAGGTACGAAGGCGTTGGATAAGGTGCTCGGAAACCTTGTGCCGACAGGATGTCGGCACAGAGCCCCCATGGATGGGTTTACGGCGTGTTTCCGAGCACCTTATCCAACGACTACCCCAAAGGTAAGATGGGCTAACAAGCAAACTTGATTTAGGATTGGCTCAACGAGATACGATCTTTTTTGTTGGCCCCACTTGTGATTCGAGAATGTCTATGAGCAGCAAAGCAAGACCCTTCACCCCCCTTAATATTTGCGTTTTGACCGTCTCCGATACCCGCACCCGGGAGCAGGACACCTCGGGCCAGAAGTTGCAGGATTTGCTCGAGCAGGCGGGCCACACACTCTACAAGCGCGAGCTGATTCGCGACGAGATCTATCAGATGCGGGCTGTGGTTTCGGCCTGGATTGCCGACCCACAGGCTCAGGTGGTTTTGATCACCGGCGGCACCGGTTTTGCCGGGCGCGACAGCACTCCCGAGGCCATGGCGCCTCTGTTTGATAAAACCATAGTGGGGTTTGGCGAATTGTTTCGGCAGTTGTCTTACGAGGAGATTGGTACCTCGACCATTCAGTCGCGCGCTTTGGCGGGGCTCGCCAATCGCACCCTGGTGTTCTGCTTGCCCGGTTCCACCGGTGCGGTCACCACCGCCTGGGAGAAAATCATCGCCGAACAGCTCGACAGCCGTCACGGCCCCTGCAATTTTGTCGAGCAGGTAGCCATCAGAGATCTGTGAAAAGCAAGCTTGGCGCCGAGCTTAAAGTGCGCGCGGCAACTGGTTGAGCATGTCTTTGCGCGAGTGAATCAGTTCCTTGTAGCTCTGGATCATCGCGAAGTCGACGCTATTATCGTTAAGTTTGAGCGAGCCCAGCTGGCGCTCGAAGCGGGTGATCTCGGCAAGCAGCTGTTCCTGAAGCTGTTCCGTGGGGTTCAGGTTAGCGGTGAGGGCGTTTTGCGGTCTGGACATCGTCTGGCTCCTTGAATGTCGGCGCCTCGTCAGCGCTTAGGGTTTTACTCAGCATAGCGCAAACCCGCCCCTCTTGAACCTGAACTAATAGACCTTTTTGGAGCAACGCTCGGCCAGACGGCGGTTTGCGTGACTAATGAGTTATAAAGCTCGGGGCTTATTCTTTAAGCAGCTGATTCCAATCAAAATTCTTGTCCCCTAGGGCATAAAAATCCGGATTAAGCAGCGAATCAGTGCGGTTGTACTCCAGCTCTTCGAGATCGCTGGTGACCAGTTTGCCACCCGCCGCGTTCAGTATCGCGTGGGGCGCGCCGGTGTCCCATTCGCTGGTCGGGCCCAGCCGGGCATATATATCGGCCTTGCCTTCGGCGATCAGGCAACTTTTCAGAGCGCTGCCCATAGATTGGGTTTCCACGCCTTTGGGCCAGCGTTTCGCTATTTGCTCCAGCAACTCTTCGACGGCCTCTTTGCCGTGGCGATGGCTGATCAAAGCGACTATCGGGCGAGATTTTTTCAGCGCACGGGCGCTTATCCGCTGAGGGTTGGCGCCGGCGCGGTATTTCCAAGCGCCCAGCTCAGCGCTGCCGACATAGGTCTCATCGGCAACCGGCGCGTGGACCACACCCAAGCGCGGCTTGTGGTTTTCAATTAGCGCTATGTTGACGCAGAATTCGTCGTTCTGGGCCAGAAACTCCTTGGTGCCATCTAAGGGGTCTATCAGCCAGTAGCGGTCCCATTGGCTGCGCTCGGAAAAGCTCAGTTGTTTCTGTTCTTCGGAGATTAAGGGTATATCCAGCAGTTGTGGCAGCTTTCTGTCCAGTAATTCATGCACCGCCAAATCGGCGGCGGTAACCGGAGAGTCGTCGCTCTTGCGCTCCACCGAGAAGTCGGCGCTGCGATAAACCTCCAGGATTTTGTCTCCGGCCCGACGTGCCAGGCTGACCAGAGCTTCGCTCAACAGACGTTCGTTTATTTCGGTCATCATTGCTCCCTTGTTCAGCCGTGCTTGCGCAGCCATTCGCGCGCCAGAAACAGTGCGGCTATGGTGCGTCCCTCGCAGACTTCCTCACGCATGGTCAGCTCCAGTAAATCTTCGAAATCACAGAGTACCACCTCTATAGGTTCTGGCTCATCGCCCATTAAGCGCTCGGGATAGAGGTCGCGCGCTATGACCACATGGATGCCGTGCTCCATGTAGGCGGGCGATAAATCCAGTCGTTTGAGCAGCTCCAGGCGCCCGGCGCCGTAGCCGGTTTCCTCTTTCAATTCGCGGTTGGCGGCCTCGAGCGGCGACTCGCCCTGGTCGATGGCGCCTTTTGGCAATGCCAGATGGTAATCGTGAATGCCCGCGGCGTATTCGCGGATCATCACCACCCGGCCGTCGTCCAGTACCGGCACCATCAAAACCGCGCCAGGGCCGCCCTTGCAGAGCTTTTCGTAAATCCGCTCCTCGCCGTTGCTGAAGCGCAAATGCAGCTCATCGGCGCGAAACAGGCGAGTGCGGGCCAGGGTGTGGCGCTTTAATATCTCGGGTTTTGTGGGCATACTGAACTTCCTGGAGTATAGATGACTGCACCTCCCTTATGATCAATTGGCAAGAGATAGATACAGTATTGCTCGATATGGATGGTACCTTGTTGGACCTGCATTTCGACAACTTTTTTTGGCTCGAACACCTGCCCAAGCGCTACGCGGAAATCCACCGGCTGGATCAAGCAGTAGCTGCAGCCCAATTGCAGCAGCAGATCAGCGCCCGCCAGGGAACCCTCGAATGGTATTGCCTGGAGCATTGGTCGAACGCGCTGAAGCTGGATATTCGCAGCCTGAAAGAAGAAATTAAACACAAAATCCAGGTTCGCCCCCATGTGGAAACCTGGCTCAACCGGTTGCGCGAGCACAACAAAAAACTGGTGCTGATCACCAATGCCCATCCCCAGAGTTTAAGCCTCAAGCTGGAAGTTACTTCCATTGATCGCTGGCTGGACATAGTGATCTCCTCGCACGAGTTCAAGCAGCCGAAGGAGGCGCAGGAATTTTGGCACCAGCTCAAAGAGCGCGAGCACTTCGATCCCGAGCGCACCTTGTTTGTCGACGATACTCCGCGAGTACTGGATTCAGCGCAACGCTACGGCATTCGCCATTTGCTCTGCATTCATCAGCCGGACAGTCAGACCCAGCGCACCATTGAGGGTTATCCCGCAGTGCATCATTTCGATGAAATCATGCCGCCGGCGTTGCTCAAGAGTTGAGGAGGGTCCATGGCTGAATCCTTAACCAAAGTCCGGATCGACAAGTGGCTCTGGGCGGCGCGCTTCTTCAAGACCCGCAGCCTGGCAAAGCAAGCCGTTGAAGGCGGCAAGGTACAGAGCCAGGGCCAGAAACTAAAACCCAGCAAAGAGATTACCACTGGCCTGATGCTGACTGTACGCCAGGGTTATGACGATAAAACGGTGGAGGTGCTGGCGCTCTCGGAACAGCGCCGGGGCGCCCCCGAGGCCGCTTTGTTGTATCGGGAAACGCCCGAGAGCATCGCCGAGCGCGAAGAGCGCGCCGCCCAGCGCAAGGCTGGAATGGGTTCTTACTTGATCAGCGATCACCGCCCGACCAAAAAAGAGCGCCGCCAGATTCACCGCTTCCAGCGCGAGCAGCAGGACGATTAAACAGCTTTACCGCCAACCGCCAATAGGTACGACTGCCCCAAAATTAAAACATTTTCCCGGAGTTGAACTTCGAAAACGCATTTGATGAGAGAAGTATGGCCGACAACGATTTGCTACACCGTTTTATTTTCGACGACTGCGATGTGCGCGGCGAAATTGTGACCCTGGGAGACAGCTATTGCCAGGTCATGAGCAATAACAACTATGCCCCCGCGATTCAGCGCTTATTGGGCGAGTTTCTGGCGGCTGCCAGCCTGCTATCGAGCACGCTCAAATTCAGCGGTTTGATCAGCATCCAGGGACGGGGCGAAGGGCCCCTTTCTATGGTTATGGCCGAGTGCACCCACCATCGGGATTTGCGCGGCATTGCACGCCTGAACCCGGAGTTTAGTGAGGCGGACATCGTCGGAGACTCGCTGAGCGACTTGCTCGGACGGGGCGTTATCGCGATTACCATTGAGCCGGAACAGGGCGAGCGCTATCAGGGGCTGGTACCCATGGAAAGCGAACATCTTGCCGGCTGCCTGGAACACTACTTTTACCAGTCCGAGCAGCTGAAAACCCGACTTTGGTTCGCCGCTGGCGAAGAGCGCGCGACCGGCTTTCTTTTGCAGGCGTTACCCCGACAGATTAACAGCAACGAAGAGGTCAATCGAGATCACTGGGAAACCCTCTGCGCGCTCGCCGATACCCTCAGCGACGAGGAGTTGTTGGGCCTGGATCATCCAACTCTGCTGCACCGTCTGTTTCACGAACAGCCCCTGCGGCTGTTCGAGCCGGCTCAGCTGAGGTTTGCCTGTAGCTGCTCGCGTGAGAGAAGCGCCAATGCGCTCTTGTCGTTGGGACGCGAGGAGGTCGAGCAGCTTTTGGTCGAGCAGGGCAGCATCGATATCGATTGCCAGTTCTGCAACCGTCACTACAGTTTTGATACTAAGGATGTTCGGGAATTGCTGGGCGACTCCCAATTACACTAGTGCAGCACCCATAGGTTGTTCTCAACCGCGTGCCGCTTGGGCAGATAAATTTCTTTGTGGTCAACTTGACAATATGCTCTTCGGGCCTTATTATCAATTTCACTATAAGTCGAGTGGGTTGAGGCCGAGGGTCGGCGTTTCCCCCTGTTTCTCCGAACTCGGAGCTCCTTGTCTCCTCAATTTGTAGTGATTGTTTTGAGTGAAGCTCGTTGTGTTAGCTCTCCATGTTTACCGAGTCAGGCGTCTAACCGGCGCTTGACTCGGTTTTTTCGCTTCTGGGGTGCCAGCAGCCTGCTATTTGTTGCCCCAAATCTTTGACACAGCCCGATTACTCCCCAGCTGCCCCACCACTAAACCCACCAGACCGACCAGCCCAAACACTGCCACCGGCGCCCAATAACCGGGATCTACGTCCGCAGGCATAATCCAGGCAAGCAAAGCGGCTAACAGCAGAAAAATGCCTCCCATGGCCAGAAGTATGGTTCGGTTCATGGGCCGATAAAAATACTCTTCCTCGCCTTTTTCGAACCAGTAAAGTATCGGCCAGAACAATTTGCGCAGCAGCGTGGTCACCGGGAGTCTCGCTATGTCAGGAATTGATGGGCCATTGTAGCACTGCTACGAGCTTCCTCCTCGAAGACTTCGCCGCTCTGGTTCCAAGAGCTTTCGGGGTGCCTCCGGACAAACGCCGGGCCAGCATAAACGTCCCAACTAAAGATTTATCAAAATTTGTTGAAACCGGTTACATTATTCGGCAGACTGACGTTGTCTGGACGCTAATTCAGATCACTAGTCTTCTGCGTTTGGCTGGCCCTTGGGTGGTCAAGACCGCAGTGAGCTCTTGCCCCAAGCTGTTGTAAGCTTTGCCCCGGCAGTTTCTGCCGGGGCTTTTTAGTATCATGCCCCCTCGAAATTGACTCCTCGATTGATTGCTTGGGCTTGGTCTCAGTGCAATCTCGAAGTCGCAGCTCTAGAATACCTCCCGGGCGCGGTGCTCCCTGGAGGGGCGAATGGAAAACCATAGGATAGCTACATGACGGAATCTTTATTCGAAGCGGCCCGCAGGCTGGAACGCTGGATAGTCGATGATGCTTTGCCGCTCTGGCAGCGGCTGGGCTTTGACCCCGAGCAGGGTGGTCATTACGAAGGTCTTAAAAGCGACGGCAGCGTCGATAAAGAATCCAATGTGCGGGTAAGGGTTCAGGCTCGGCAGGCCTTCGTCTATGCCCTAGCCAGCCACCGGGGTTGGTGTGACGGAGAGCCTCAGGCGCGCCAATTGCTGAGTTTTATTGAAACTCGTACCGCTCATGCATCGGCCGGGGGCGGTTTTACCCACTTAATGGATGCTAATTTCCAGGTTATCGATCAGCGCCAGGATCTTTACGATCACGCTTTCTCGGTGTTGGCTTTTGCCTGGGGTTACCGAGCCTTTGGCGATGCGCATTTTTTGGCCCAGGCGGAGGCGCTGGTGGCGCACCTGGACCGGCGCTTCGGCGCCGCTTATGGCGGCTGGCTGGAGGGCGATTACGATTACTGTCACCGGCGCCAAAACCCCCACATGCATCTGCTCGAAGCTATGCTGGCACTCTATGACGCCACTGGCGATGGCAAGTGGCTGGCGCGCGCCGGGGCGCTGTTCAGCCTGTTCGAAAGCCGTTTTTACGATCCCGAGCAGCAAGTGCTGTTTGAATTTTTTCAAGCCGATTGGGCCCTGAGCGAGGGCGACGCTTGACAGGTGGTGGAGCCCGGGCATATGATGGAGTGGGTCTGGCTGCTTGACTGGTACGGACGGCGCAGTGGGCGCCCAGTGGAGCATTATACCCGGGCGCTCTATCGAAAAGGTTTGGCAATCGGGCTGAGCGATTCCGTTTTGATATTTGATGCAGTTGAGCCGGATGGTAAGCTGATCAAAGCAACTAAGCGCTGCTGGGGAATCACCGAGTTGGTCAAGGCCAGTTTGGTACGGGCCCGGGCGGGCGATGAAGATGGCGAGCGGCGTGCTGCCGAGGCGATTAACAATTTGTTCGAATATTATTTATGCGCCGACACTCCCGGCGCCTATGTGGATCAGCGTGGCGAACGCGAAGAAATAACGGAAGCTAAAGCCCCCGCAAGTACTCTGTACCATTTGCTGGTGTTGCTGGCCGAAGTTCAGGACTATGTTCAGGGCCAAATTGAGAATGTCGGCAAAAGTAATATGCCTGCTTAGCCGGTTGTTTTCGATCGCAGCGGCGCAGTGCTTTTGCGGATAATAAATTCTGACGGCAGCACGCACTCGCTTTGATTGAGTGATTCGCCCTCGATAATGCGCAACAGCATATCCATGGCCATCTTGCCCATTTCTTCGGCGGGCT
>CAZKCY010000038.1:11029-11793 GCA_964551155.1 uncultured Marinimicrobium sp.
GTGGGAGGGTCGCGCTACAGGCTTAGGGCGTATTGGGCGCCGGCGCGGTACTTTTGCGAATAATAAACTCGGTGGGCAGCACGCATTCGGTCTGCGTCAGTGGCTCTCCCTCGATGATTTTCAGTAGCATGTCCATGGCCATCTTGCCCATTTCTTCGGCGGGCTGGGACATGGTGGTCAGGCTGGGGTCGCAGTACTTAGCGTAAGCAATGTCGTCAAAGCCAGTCACCGAAACGTCCTCGGGGACCCGGATGCCCTGGGATTTAAGCGTCTGAATGGCGCCAATGGCCATCTCATCGTTCATGGAGAAAATGGCGGTGGGTCGGTTCTTCATATGGCAGAACTGGAAAGCGCTGTTCAGGCCGGACCACATGGTAAAGTCCCCCTCGGCCACCAGCTCCGGCTCGAACGCAATGCCGTGGGCCGCCAGGCTCTCCTTGTAACCTTTCATCCGATCGATCGCGTGCGGGTTGTCTTTCAGGCCGGAGATCACCCCGATGCGTCGGTGTCCGAGCGAGATCAGGTAGTCCACCATGGTTTTGGCGGCGCCCCGGTTGTCGATGCGCACGGAGGGGCCGGTGGTGTATTCGCAGCCACAGGCATTCACCGAGGCGATGTCCGGCGGAATCACGTTGTGGGCTTTCTCCGAGTGCGGGCGCAACTGCAGCAGGCCGTCTGCCAGTCGCGTTTCCACTCGCCGGATGTACTCCAGTTCCCGCTCGGGCGTGCCCCGGGTATCCCCCAGCAGCACCGCGTAGCCCTTT
>CAZKCY010000039.1:0-9280 GCA_964551155.1 uncultured Marinimicrobium sp.
CTGGAGTCGAGCCCCCAGGGAAGGGTTCACGGCGTGTCTCCGAGTGCCTTGCCCAGCTCCTGCCCCCGAACTAAGCCGTATCTTAGGTTTTGATTTGTGGATAACTGGTTAATTTTTTAAAGAAGGAAGTCAGTGTGGGAAAACAGATTCTATTACTGCCCGGCGACGGCATAGGCCCCGAGATTGTGGCCGAAGCGCGCAAGGTACTGGATGTTGTAAACGACAAATTCGATCTGGGTTTAAGTTTTGACGAAGACCTGATGGGCGGCTGCTCCATTGATGCCCACGGCGAGCCGTTGGCCGAAGGCGCACTCAACAAAGCGCGCAATTCCGATGCGATTTTGCTCGGTGCAGTGGGCGGCCCCAAATGGGATAAGTTGGACCGAGCAATCCGGCCGGAAAAAGGGCTCTTGAAGATTCGCTCCTCGCTCGAGCTCTACGCCAACCTGCGCCCGGCCATGCTTTATCCGCAGCTGGTGGAGGCCTCAAGCCTGAAGCCTGAAGTGGTTTCGGGCCTGGATATTCTGATTGTGCGCGAGCTGACCGGCGGCATCTATTTTGGCGAGCCGCGCGGTATTCGCACCTTGGAGAACGGTGAGCGCGAAGGTTTCAATACCTACAAATACAACGAAAGCGAAATCCGCCGCATAGGGCGCACCGCTTTTGAGATGGCGCGCAAGCGCAACCGCAAGGTGTGCTCGGTAGACAAAGCCAATGTTCTGGAAGCCACCATGTTGTGGCGCGAAATCATGGATGAGCTGGCGAAGGACTATCCCGCCATGCAGTTAGTGCGTGCGCCCACGCAGTTCGACGTCATTGTCACCGGCAACATGTTCGGCTATATCCTCTCCGATGCCGCGGCCATGCTCACAGGCTCCATCGGTATGCTGCCCTCAGCGTCTTTGGATAAAAACGGCCGGGGCATGTACGAACCCTGTCATGGCTCGGCGCCGGATATTGCCGGGCAGGGCATCGCCAATCCTCTGGCGACAATACTGTCGGCGGCGATGATGTTGCGCTAGTCTCTGTCTATGACCGAGCCCGCCGATGCTATTGAAGCAGCGGTCGGCAAGGTGTTGGATCAGGGCCTGCGCACCGCCGATATTGTCACCAAAGACTGCCGCAAGGTCAGTACCCGCCAAATGGGCGATGCGGTAGTCGCGGCCCTTCGGGCCTGACAGTCCCCCAGAGAAACGACGAATGCGGAATTCACCCACTTAGAGAGAAAGAGAGACGGATTATGAGAGTAGGTTTTGTTGGTTGGCGCGGAATGGTCGGCTCGGTACTCATGGAGCGGATGCGCTCTGAAAACGATTTTGCCGACATCGAGCCGGTGTTTTTTACCACTTCTAACGTCGGTGGTCAGGGTCCCGATGTGGGCGTTGATACGCCGCCGCTGAAAGATGCCTTTTCGGTCGAAGATCTCAAGCAACTGGATGTGGTGCTGACCTGCCAGGGCGGTGACTACACCAACGAAGTATTCCCCAAGCTGCGCGAAAGCGGCTGGCAGGGTTACTGGATCGACGCGGCTTCCAGCCTGCGCATGAAAGACGACGCGATACTGGTGCTGGATCCGGTCAACCTGAACGTCATTAAAGACGGTATCGCCAAAGGGGTTAAGAACTACATTGGCGGTAACTGCACCGTCAGCCTGATGCTGATGGGTTTGGGCAGCCTCTTTAAAGCCGGGCTGGTGGAGTGGGTTTCCGCCATGACTTACCAGGCCGCAAGTGGCGCCGGGGCGCAGAATATGCGCGAGCTGCTCACTCAAATGGGTACCTTGAACAGCGCCGTGGCCGACAAACTGGCCGATCCTGCCTCCGCGATTCTGGATATCGATCGCGAAGTCGCCGCCGCTATGCGTAGCAGCGATTTCCCCACCGACAACTTCCAGCATCCTCTGGCAGGTAGCCTTTTGCCTTACATCGATAAGCAGCTGGACAATCGCCAGAGCAAAGAAGAGTGGAAAGCTCAGGCGGAAACCAACAAGATTCTGGGTATTGACGGCAAGCCGATTCCGGTCGATGGCGTCTGTGTGCGCGTCGGTTCCATGCGGTGTCACAGCCAGGGCATGACCGTTAAGCTCAATAAAGACGTGCCTTTGGCCGATATCGAAGCGATGGTGGAAGAGTCGAGCGAGTGGGCCAAAGTAGTGCCTAACGAACGCGAGGCAAGCTTGCGCGATCTGACTCCAACTGCCGTTACCGGAACCCTGACGATTCCTGTAGGCCGTTTGCGCAAGATGAACATGGGGCCTCAGTATCTGTCAGCTTTCACCGTTGGCGATCAGCTGCTCTGGGGTGCGGCCGAGCCTTTGCGGCGGGTACTGAGAATCTTAAAAGAAGCTTAATCAGCCGTTTGTGGCCTTTCGCAAATGCCCTGTCAGCTGAAGCTGACGGGGCATTTTTGATTTTGGGCCACTGGAAATCGACGTAAAAACCCTAAAATTTGTGCATTGGTACTAAAAATGTATAAAAAGGTGTCAGAAGCGAGGCTTGTGTCCAGCCCTAAGTGTTGATAAAAAGCTACTTATAATGAATACTTACGGCCAATAGTGAATATTTATTCTAGGTTCAAAATGCCTGTTTCTCCAAATCAGGTTTCTTGCTTCCTTACTTCGGGTTCTAAGTACCTATAATTAAGCCTTAAAAAAGAACTTGAAACAGCGCCCTTATAAATCGACGGGAGAGTCGACGAAATAACTGGGTACAAGGCGGTCAGGAGATAATAAAGGATCATCCTATGCTTGTTCTACGTAAGCTGGTTTTTGCTTTTGGACTACTGGGGCTGCTGATTGCCCAACAGGCCAGTGCCTTGGGGCTTGGACCTGCGGAGTTGAAATCGGCGCTCAATCAGCCCCTAAAAGCGGATATCCAAATAACCAATCTGGGTGATCTCGAAGAGGGCGACATAGTCGTTACTCTCGCTTCGCTCAATGATTTTGAAAAGGCCGGTATCGCTTTTCTGCCCTTTTATAATGAGTTGCGCTTCGAATTAATGCTCAACCATGCCGACGGCCCTCTGGTTCGGGTTACCACCCGGGAGCCGGTTCGGGAGCCCTATTTGAATTTTCTTGTCGAAGCCCGTTGGGCCACCGGCCGTTTGTTGCGCGAATACACCTTCCTGCTCGACTTGCCGACCTTTGACGAACAGCGTGCCCAGCAGCCGGTGGAAGCGGCCGCAGGACAACGTAGAACCGAGCAGCCCCGGCAGACGCCCTCCGAACGTGCAGCTCCAAGCCCACGCCAACAGCAAGACGGTCCTCAAGTCAGCCAGACCGGTAGCGCTAGCGATGTTTATGGCCCCGTAGACGCCAATGACACACTGTGGGAAATCGCCTCTCAGGCCCGGCCGGGTCGTGACCTGTCGGTTCAGCAGACCATGCTGGCGATTCAGCGCAAAAACCCCGAGGCCTTTATCAACGGCAACATTAATCTGTTGCGGCGCGGTCAGGTATTGCGCCTGCCGAGCCGAGACGAGATTCAGACGGTTTCCCAGGCTCAAGCGGTTAATCTAGTCGCGGAGCAAAATCGCGATTGGTCCCAAGGTGCGCGCGGTGCTCAGTTGGACGCTGGCCGCAGAGACGCTACTCCAAGGCGAGAGCCGAGCGAAGTCGCCGGCCAAGTCAGCTTGGCTACTCCGCCCCGCGCCAGCGAGGGTGATGCGGGGCAGGGCGGTGGCGCCAGTGAAGCACGCGGAGAAGAATTGGAGCAGGAACTGGCCACAACCCTCGAAGAGCTGGATAAAACTCGTCGGGAAAATCGGGAACTGTCTTCCCGGGTCGAGGAGCTCGAGGCTCAAATCGACACCATGGAAAGCTTGATAGAAGCCAGTAACGAACAGTTGCGAGCTCTGCAATTGGCCGCCGAGCAAAATCGTACTCAAGCAGCCGAACAGCCGGCCGCTCCACAGGAGCCGGAGGCTGGATCTGATTCTCCAGCTGAGACCCAAGCCGCCCCTCAGCCTCAGGCTGAGCCGGTTGAGGAGCCTCAAAGAGATCCCGCGCGGGTGGTTCGTTCAGCCCCGGAAGCGCCCTCGCTTATCGAACGGCTGATGAACAATGTTGTGGCCGTTGGCGCTGTGCTACTCGCCTTGATTCTGTTGGGCGGTCTGTTTGCATGGCGTCGTCGTCAGAACCAAGCGGGCGAAGCGGAAGAAGTAGAACAGGACTTTGCTCAGGAAGATTTGGAAGCTTTTGAAAGCTCGAATGAGCTGGAGCAGGGAGGCCAGGCTGGTAGCTTCGATCTGGCCGAGGACTCGGATCGGGAGTTCGAGAACTTCGACACTTTGTCCGATGAAGAAACAGAAACCGGTGAATCAGAAACCGGTGACGTCGTGGGCGAAGCCGATATTTACATCGCCTATGGCAAGCTGGATCAGGCGGAAGAGATGCTTTTGAAAGGTTTGGCCAAAGAGCCGAATTCGGCTCCGGTTCTAGCCAAGCTTTTGGAAGTCTATGCTGAGAAGCAGGATCTGGAACGCTTCGACAAACACTATGCCACCTTGTTGAACACTGGTGATAGAGATGCGATCCAGAGAGCAGGCGATTTGCGCGATAGCATTCCCGATGCGGGGGAGTTTGATGTAAGCGCTTTTGCAGTTGCTCCCGGCCGGCAAGACGAGCAAGCCGTTGAGGCCGAGAGTTTCGAGGGTGAAGAACTGGACTTCTCTCACTTGAGTGACGATCTGGACTCGGAAGTTGGCGCTGAAGGGCAGGATTTTGGCGATTTGGACTTCGATCTCGAAGAAGATCTAAGCACTGAAAGTGGCTCACAAACTTCTGGCGATCAGAAGCTGGAGTTGGATGATGAATTCAGTTTTGATTTAGAGGATTCTGAGACGCTGGATGAAAGCTCCGCCCAAGACTATAGCAAAAGCCAAGACGCCGGCCAGTCTCGTTACGATTTGTCGTTCGACGAAGATAGCTCCGACTCGAAAGTAGAGGCAGATTCCGAATTCAGTTTGGATTTTGACCTGGATGAGGAGCTTGAGCTGGATACCGAAGAGCCGGAAACTAAAAAGGAGTCGCTTCAAAAAGACGCTGAAGACGAATTCTCTGGTTTCGATCTAGGCTTGGGTGAGGAGTCTAAACCAGCTGACTCGGAGCAGCCCGAGTCGCTGACCCTCGAAGATGAGGAAGAGGCTCCTACTCTGGAGTTGGATGATGAAGACGATTTCAGTTTCGATTTAGAAACCCCAGATACTTCTGAGTTGGATGCGCTGGACGAAGATTTGTCGGTTCTTGATGAAGACCTCGAAGAGGAAGCTTCGGCCACCGAGTCGTCGCGTTCAGCCGAACAAGCGGAGCCAGAGGCTTTTAAAGAGTCCGTTTCCGAAAAGACCACTGAGCCATCAGAAGCTGAGCAGCCCCGCGGTACGGCAGACCAGGAAGACGAGTTTAGTTTTGATCTGGAAGAAACCTCAGACGAAGAAACTCCTTCAGCTCTAAGGGAGGATGACGAAGCGGATTTTGATCCCAATTTGGAAGTTGGTGAGTTCGATTTGGCAGCTTTGGATGAGGAAATGGAAAACCTCGACGCCGATGTTCCCTCTGAAGATCTCTCCGAGTCCAGCTCAGAGGATTGGGAGCCTAAGGCTCCTCTTGAAGATCAGCCGGAAGCAGCGGTGAGCTTCGAAGAAGACGATGTGTTTGAGGAGGCCCTGTCCGATTTCACCGAGACTGAGCAGGAGCCGGAAGACGAGACCTCTGTCGAAGAGCGGGAAAGCGAAGCTGAATCTGCTTCTGAAGAAGAGTTGGATTCAGAGTTGGATTTCCTGGCCGATGCCGACGAGGCAGCTACCAAGTTGGACTTGGCACGTGCTTACATCGACATGGGGGATAGCGAAGGGGCTAAAGAGATTCTCTCGGAAGTCAGTCAGGAGGGTAACGAAGAGCAAAGACGCGAAGCGGAGGAGTTGCTCGAGCGACTTTAATTTGCTCTTGAGGTCCAGCAAAGCCTTGTGCGAATTTCGCGCAGGGCTTTGTCGTTTTTGGGCCTGTACCAGAGGACTTGACCTTAGCTAAAAGCGCAGGAATTTTCATGATCGATCGAGTCCATTCTTATCGGCGCAATGCCGAAATTTTCCCCGATACCGACTGGCCCCAAGGTATGCACCGCATGGCTTTGGCTGTTGAGTATTTGGGTACCCATTTTCACGGTTTCCAAACTCAGGCAAGTGGTGTTATCACGGTTCAGCAATGCCTAGAAAAAGCGCTTTCGGCGGTCGCCAACGAGCCCATTACCTTAGTCTGCGCTGGACGCACCGACGCCGGGGTTCACGCCACTGCGCAAATAGTGCATTTCGATACTCTGGCCGAGCGGCCTGAAAAGGCCTGGGTGAGGGGCACCAGAGCTCATTTGCCACTGGATATCAGTATTCGTTGGGCCCGACCAGTGGTGCCTGAGTTTCACGCCCGCTTCAGCGCTCAAGCGCGCAGCTACCGCTACCTGATTTCCGACCGCTCGACCTATTCGGCGCTTTTGCATCAGCAGCTGACCTGGTCAAAAAAACCGCTTGATGTACAGCTCATGCGGCAAGCCGCCAAATGTCTTTTGGGAACCCATGACTTTACCTCTTTCCGTGCCAGTCAGTGCCAGGCCAAAAGCCCGGTGCGTAACATCGAACATCTGGACATAGCACGCCGAGGCGAGTTGATTATCGTCGAAGTCAAAGCCAATGCCTTTTTGCACCATATGGTGCGCAATATAGTGGGCGTACTTATGGCAATCGGGGCGGGGGAGGCGCCGCCCGAGTGGATGGCGGAGATACTGGCGGCGCGCGATCGCAGTCGCGGTGGCGTTACCGCCCGTCCCTTCGGGCTCCACTTGGTCGCTGTAGACTATCCGGCCGAATTCGGCCTGCCAGAGACGCCCCCAGGGCCTTTGTTTGTGCCCGAGCCGATTGGTGGTCTTGGATAGCCATGTTTGGGTCTTTAGGCAGTAATTGACGGCAATTTCTGCTAAAATTTTGGCTTTTGGCATAAACGCCCGATAGGCGGCGGTGGCGGGAACGAATATTGACTAGGGTAAGGGTAAAAATCTGTGGGATTACCCAGCGCGAAGATGCCGAGCAAGCGGTGACGGCAGGTGCCGACGCTTTGGGACTGGTGTTCTACGAACGCAGTGCCCGCGCTGTCGATATAGAAACCGCTATGGCGATATCGACAGCGGCGGGCCCTTTTGTCACGCTGGTGGGCCTGTTTGTCGACGCCGTGCCCGAGCGGGTTGCCTCGGTACTTGCTCAGGTGCCTCTGCAATTGCTGCAGTTTCACGGCGATGAGAATGCGGCCTACTGCGAGGCCTTCGAGCGACCTTACATAAAGGCAATCCGGATGCGCCCGGACGTGGATCTGGCTGGGTTGATGGCCGCACATCCGAAGGCCCAGGGGTTTTTACTGGACGCTTACCGCCCGGGAGTGCCGGGCGGCACTGGCGAAACCTTTGACTGGCAGCGGGTACCCCGTGACTCTAAGCGCCCTATAGTGCTCGCAGGCGGCCTGACCCCCGAGAATGTCGCCCAAGCAATCACTCAGACTCAACCCTACGCGGTTGATGTCAGCGGCGGGGTAGAGGCGTCTGCCGGGCGAAAAGACGCGTACAAGGTTAAACAGTTTGTTCACAACGCCAAGCTAGCTGCTTTTTAAGCGATTTTGGCGTTCTAGTTACTCTAATTTCCAGACACTCTTACAGGTGATGTGCACGGTGACTAATTCTAAGCAGTACTCCGCGACTGACTACAGCCAGTTTCCCAATACCGAGGGACATTTTGGCCCCTACGGCGGGCGCTTTGTGTCCGAAACACTGATTTATGCCCTGGACGATCTACAGCGTATTTATCAGCAGTTGAAAGATGACCCCGACTTTCAGGCCGAATTCGACAAGGATCTAGCCTACTACGTCGGTCGTCCGTCACCGCTGTATCATGCCGAGCGCTGGAGTCGTGAATTGGGCGGCGCGCAGATCTACCTCAAGCGCGAAGACTTGAACCACACCGGCGCTCACAAGGTGAACAACACCATTGGTCAGGCGCTGCTGGCCAAATTCACCGGCAAGAAACGAGTGATTGCCGAGACCGGCGCCGGTCAGCACGGCGTTGCCACTGCTACCGTTGCCGCGCGCTTGGGACTTAAGTGCTGCGTTTATATGGGCGCCGAGGACGTGCAGCGACAGTCGCTGAATGTCTATCGCATGAAGTTGCTGGGCGCGGAGGTGATTCCGGTGGAATCCGGCTCGCGTACGCTCAAAGACGCCATGAATGAGGCCATGCGCGACTGGGCGACCAACGTCGACGATACCTTCTACATCATTGGCACGGTTGCCGGTCCGCATCCATATCCGCAGTTGGTGCGGGACTTCCAATCGGTCATTGGCCGCGAAGCCCGTTCACAATGTTTGGCTCAAACTGGCCGACTGCCCGACGCACTGGTCGCCTGTGTCGGCGGCGGCTCCAACGCCATCGGTTTGTTTCACCCCTTCTTAAGCGATGACAGTGTGGAAATGTATGGCGTTGAGGCGGGCGGCGACGGGGTTGAAACCGGCCGCCATGCTGCGCCTTTGAACGCCGGTATTCCCGGCGTGCTGCACGGCAACCGTACCTATCTGATGGAAGATGAGAACGGTCAGATCATCGAAACTCATTCGGTATCTGCGGGTCTGGATTATCCCGGCGTAGGCCCCGAGCATTCCTGGTTGAAAGATCTGGGGCGGGTAAACTATGTCGCCATCAACGACAACGAAGCCCTGGCTGCCTTTCGCAAGACTACCTTGACCGAGGGCATCATGCCTGCGCTGGAGTCGGCTCACGCGCTTGCCTATGTAGAGAAGCTTGCCCCCCGTATGAGTAAGGAACAAACCATTATTGTGAATTTGTCGGGGCGTGGCGATAAAGACATTCTCACGGTCGCGAAAATTGACGGTATCAGTGTTTGATTTGAGCCGGACCGGCAAGCCCTATTCTTCAGGACAAGCCTTATCTATCAGGAATTAGTTAGCAATGAGTCGCATAGCAAAACGTTTGCAAGATCTTAGAACCCAGGGCCGCAAAGCCCTGGTGGCCTATATCGTCAACGGAGACCCGCACCCCGAGGCCACTCTGCCCACCATGCACGCCATGGTCGATCAAGGCGCGGATATCATCGAGCTGGGTGTGCCGTTTTCCGACCCCATGGCTGAAGGCCCCGTTATTCAGCGCGGGCACGAGCGGGCGCTGGAGCACTACATCTGGCTGCGCGGGACCCTGGAGTTGGTCAATGCCTTTCGCGAGACCGATATAGATACGC
>CAZKCY010000039.1:9290-11741 GCA_964551155.1 uncultured Marinimicrobium sp.
GAGCGAGCGCTGGCGCATAAAACCAGTCTCAAAGGAACTCTAGAAGTGGTCCGTCAGTTCCGCGCCAGCAACAGTGACACGCCTGTGGTTTTGATGGGTTACGTCAACCCGATAGAGCGCATGGGCTACCAGGCGATAGCCGAACAGGCTTCGGCGGCCGGCGTCGATGGCCTTCTGACCGTCGATTTGCCACACGAGGAGGCGGTGCCGCTCAAGCGCGAGCTGGAAGCGGTGGATATCGACAATATTTTGCTGCTTGCCCCAACCACCAGTGTTGAGCGGGCTCGCAAAGTGGCGGGACTGGCGAGCGGTTTTCTATACTATGTATCATTGAAAGGCGTTACCGGCGCCGGCCATCTGGACGTGGAGGCCATCAAAACCAAGTTGGCGGAATTCGGCAAGCTGACCGATCTGCCGCTCTGTGTCGGATTTGGTATTAAGGATCCGGCGACCGCCAAAGCGGTAGCCGCATTGGCCGACGGGGTGGTCATTGGCAGCGTGCTGGTGGATAAAATGGGCGGCATGGCTGGACGCGGTAGCGATGAGATAGCCAAGGCTGTCGGTGATATAGTGGGCGCCATACGCTTGGCGCTGGACGAATAAACCACTTCCGGTTCCCGCAAGACTTGCTTGGTTAGCAAGCAGGTCGTTGCAAGACGGGCGAATACATCAAAACAGAGAGAATTCTGATGAGTTGGTTGGAAAAAATTGTTCCCAGCATGGCGCGCTCTGAAGGTAAGCGCGAGAGCAAAAGCAAAGTGCCCGAGGGCCTTTGGAAAAAATGTTTAAAATGCTCCGCGGTGCTTTATAGACCCGAGCTGGAGCGCAACCTGGATGTGTGCCCCAAATGCGATCACCATATGCGCATCGGCGCCCGAACCCGCTTGAACATCTTTCTCGATGAAGGCAATCGGCAAGAGCTGGCCGCCGACGTGGGCCCCATAGATAGGCTCAAATTCAAAGATGTCAAGAAATACAAAGAGCGCTTGACCACGGCCCAGAAAACCACCGGTGAGAAAGACGCCTTGGTGGCGATGAAAGGCGAACTCAAAGGCATGCCGGTAGTGGCAGTGGCGTTCGAGTTTGCTTTTCACGGTGGCTCAATGGGCTACGCCGTGGGCGAGCGTTTTGCCAGGGCCGCCAAAGTGGCGCTGGAAGAGGATATTCCTCTGGTGTGTTTTTCCGCCACCGGCGGCGCGCGCATGCAAGAAGCCCTGATCTCCTTGATGCAAATGGCAAAAACCAGCGCCGTGATCGAGCGTCTGAAAATGCAAGGCACGCCCTATATTTCCATCATGACCGATCCGGTATACGGCGGCGTATCCGCCAGTTTGGCCTTGCTGGGTGATATCAATGCTGCCGAACCCAACGCCCGCGCCGGCTTCGCCGGCCCCAACATTATCGAGCAAACCATTCGGCAAAAGCTGCCCAAAGGTTTTCAGCGCAGTGAATTTTTGCTTGAGCACGGCGCTATCGACATGATTATCCACCGTCGGGACATGCGCGATAAGGTCGCAGGCCTTCTGGCAAAATTCACCCGTCGTATGGCTGTCTAACGGATGGCCGTTTGACTCGATGCACGTTTCAGAGGCCTTACACAGTCTTTGACTATGCGCTTTAACACTTTGGATGCTTGGCTGGCCTGGCTGGAACAGCGCCACCCTAAGGAGATCGACCTGGGGCTGGAGCGAATCCGCCAGGTCGCCGCGCGCCTGGAACTGTTGCAACCGCGCGCCAGAGTCTTGACCGTAGCTGGGACCAATGGCAAGGGTTCCTGTGTCGCTGCCAGCGCCTTTCTGTTGCGCTGCGCCGGCCTGAGCGTCGGTGTCTATACTTCCCCCCATTTTCTGCATTATTGCGAGCGTATTTGCATCGATGGCGTTCCCGCCACCGAAGCTGAAGTCTGCCAGTCTTTCGCCGCTATCGATGCCGCCAGCGGCGACATCAGCCTGACCTATTTTGAATTTGGCACTCTGGCGGCGCTGGATATTTTTCGCCGCCGCGGTGTCGATATCATGGTGCTCGAAGTCGGCCTGGGCGGGCGTCTGGATGCGGTCAATCTACTCGACCCCGAGGTGGCCGTGGTCACCAGCATAGCGCTGGATCACCAGGATTGGCTGGGTAGCGACAGAGACAGTATCGGACGTGAGAAGGCCGGTATTTTTCGGGCCCATCGGGCAGGCGTTTGCGCCGATCCAGAACCTCCGGAAGGCCTTTTGGCGGTGGCGCGGCAACTGGACACGCCGCTTTGGCAAATCGGACGCGATTTTGGTTTTTCCTCAAGCGAACAGGGTTGGGGTTGGTGGGGTCGAGCAGCAGATCACTCTCGGCTTGACTACCCGGACTTGCCGGCTTCTGCGCTGCCGCTTCCGAGCCTGGCAGCGGCGTTGCAAGCCTTTTGTCTTTTGGGACTGGAGTTGAATCGAGACTGGCTGGAAGGGCTTTGCCAGT
>CAZKCY010000040.1:0-5529 GCA_964551155.1 uncultured Marinimicrobium sp.
GACTTCGCCCTCCGGTCGCCGCGATTGGCGCCACGTCAAAAAGGAGTTAACTGTGAAAGCATTTTTCAGCCCAATCCAGAATCAGCACTCTCCCAAGTCCTACCTTTCGCGCGGCCAAATGCGTGCACCTCAAGAGCTACCAGAGCGCACCAGCAAGCTTTTGCAAGGCCTCGACCAGTTGGGCGTGGAGGTGGCCGAACCCACGGACTACGGCATGGAAACTATCTCCAAAGTGCACAATCTCGATTATCTGCGCTTTTTAGAGTCAGCCCACAGGCGCTGGAAGCAAGCTCCAGAAGACTGGGGCGAGGAAGTCATGTCCAATATTTTTGTGCGCTCGCCCAACCCTTTGCGCGGCATACTGGCTGAATCAGCGCGCTATCAGGCCGACGGCAGTTGCCCCATAGGACCTCATACCTGGAAAGCCGCCTATTGGTCGGCCCAGAGCGCCCTCTCCGGGGCCCATGAGCTGCTCGCTGGGCAAAGCCGGGCCTACGCCGTGTGTCGGCCACCCGGCCACCACGCTCGCCGGGATGCCGCCGGCGGCTTCTGCTACCGGAACAACGCCGCTAGCGCAGCCGAAGCTCTGCGCTCCAAATATTCGCGCATAGCAATACTCGACCCGGACATGCATCACGGCCAGGGCATTCAGGAGATTTTCTATGAACGGGATGATGTTCTTTACATTTCCATTCACGGTGATCCCACCAACTTTTACCCAGTGGTCAGTGGCCATGAAGACGAACGCGGCGCGGGTGCGGGCGAAGGCTACAACATCAACCTTCCCATGCCCCATGGCTCCTCAGAGGAAACTTTCTTCAACCGGCTTGAAGAAGCCATAGATGCCATTGGCCTCTATCAACCCCAGGTACTGATAGTCGCGCTGGGATTTGACATTTACCGGGAAGACCCGCAAGCCAAAGTATCGGTTAGCAGCGAGGGCTTCAAGCGCATGGGCGGACGCCTCAAAGAACTAAACTTGCCTACCCTGGTGGTGCAGGAGGGCGGATACCACCTGGACACTTTGGCGGGCAACGCCCGGGAATTTTTCACCAGTTTAAATTAGCGCGCTAAATGAATAGCTGTCAGGAATTTTCGATATCGGAGCTGAAAAATTTCTTCAGGCTTTCAGACTCCCACATGGTGTCCTGATAGCCCAATTCCATCAGTTCGCCAATAAAAGCCTGATGGAACAACAAATAACTGGCTGCGGTGGCCCCTCCGCCTTTGGTGGTGGCACCAATAGCTCTTAGAAAAAAGCGCAAGCTCTTGGGCAAGTATCGAATCTTGCGCCCTGCTATGGCATCCAGCGGACGCGAAGGTGAGATAACGCGATTGCCTACCACCCGGAGCGGTTCGTCCAACTGATCCAGCCTGTCTTTGGGAACCAGCTCCACCAATTCGTTAATCCTCTCCAAGCGCTCTAAATCGCCCTCCAAAGCGTCGATAAAAGCGCTGTTGAATAACTGGCCCACGATTTGGGCCATGGAGGGGGAGTGCCTCACTATCGGCCTCTTGCTTCTATGGCGTTCTTCTCGGTTGTGGCTCACACCCACCACGAACAAGGATTCCGCTCCCAAGTGCAATGCCGGAGCCAAGGGTGCCAACTGACGCAGAGCACCATCACCAAAGTATTCGCGGTTGATACGTACCGCAGGGAAAATCGTGGGTATGGCCGAAGACGCCAGCAGGTGCTCCAGCTTGAGGCGACTGGGCAGCCCCAGGCGCCGGTGACGGTTCCATCCTTGGAGCTCTGGATGGCCTTGAAAAAAACTCACCGATTCGCCTGAACTGTAACCCATTGCGGTGACGCAAACCGCAGAGAGCTTGCCACTTTCGATCGCCGGATCCAAATTCTCAAACCGGATGCGACTGCCGAGCAAGTGCCACAAAGGGGTATTGTCGAGCATCGACAAGGGTCGCTGCCGCCCTACCCCTTCGTTAAACAGCGACAACCCCAGCAGGCCCAACCCCTTGATCATATCGGTCCAGCCGTGGCGATAAACCTGCTGAACGCTTAAGTCTTGCCAGATCTGCGCCAAGCCCGCCACGGCTTCACGGAAGTTGCCCGGATGACTTGCCAAAGATAAGGCGTTAATGGCACCGGCAGAGGTGCCACAAATAATCGGAAACGGATTTTCCACCTCCTCCGGCAGCAACTTCGCCAGCGCCTGAAGCACTCCCACTTGATATGCCGCCCGGGCGCCGCCACCGGATAAAACTAAAGCACGCTTCATAACTTAGTTGCGATCACCCAGAACCTCACCATCGACTAATCTTATTTTTTCTTAGCTTGTTCTTCTTCGTCTCTCAACTTGCGCCGCAGCACTTTACCCACATTGGTTTTGGGTAATTCATCTCGAAACTCAACTTCGTGAGGCACCTTATAAGCGGTCAGCTTGGTCTTGGCGTGTTTGCGTACATCTTCTACCGAAAGCTTTTTGCTGGCCACCACATAAGCTTTCACAACCTCGTTACCATCTTCGTCGGGTACGCCAACTACGGCACTCTCCACTATGTCGGGGTGACTGGACAATACGTCTTCAACTTCGTTGGGAAATACTTTGAAGCCAGAGACATTGATCATGTCTTTTTTCCGATCGACGATCTTGATGTAGCCGTCTTTTTGAATCACCGCCATGTCGCCGGTTTTAAACCAGCCGTCCGGATCAATGGACTTTTCGGTCTCCTCGGGTTGATTCCAGTAGCCTTTCATTACCTGAGGGCCGCGTACACAAAGCTCACCCTCTTGGTCCTGAGCCAGATCATTGCCCTCCTCGTCAATTACTTTGCACTCAGTATCAGGCACTGGAACGCCAACCGTGCCCAATTGAGGCTTGTCGGGTGGGTTAATGGAGACTACCGGTGAAGTCTCGGTCAAACCATAACCTTCGCAAATAGGCACCCCGGTTATCTCTTCCCAGCGCTTGGCGGCTGATTCAGTGAGCGCCATGCCACCCGATGAAGTCAGGCGCAAATGACTGAAATCGAGCTTAGCGAAATCGGGATTGCGACATAAAGCGTTAAACAAGGTGTTCAGCCCGACAAAGCAAGTAAATGGCTTCCCTTTCAAGGTTTTGACAAAGCCTTTGATGTCGCGCGGGTTCGGAATCAGCAAGTTGTGGTTGCCCAGCTCCATGGCCGACATACAGTGCAGAGTAAAAGCATAAATGTGGTACAAGGGCAATGGCGCCACATAGTATTCCTTGCTCTCCCGGAACTGATCGCGCATATGCTCATTGACCTGGCGCATATTGGCAACCAGATTGCTATTGGTCAGCATGGCCCCCTTTGGAGAGCCAGTGGTGCCGCCGGTATACTGCAGCACCGCTATATCTTCCGGCGCCCGCTCGACCGGTTTGTAGGGCTGGTGCGACTTATTGAGCGCCTCGCGCAGACCTATCTGGTTGGGAAACTCGTAGGGGGGCACCATTTTCTTAATATGCTTGATGACAAAATTCAGCAAGGTGCGCTTAACCGGGGGATGAAAATCCGCCACTTCGGTGACGATAACCTGCTCGACGTCGGTTTCCTCTATGATCTCGGCCGCGTGATGTGCCATATTCGCGAGCACCAGCAGCGCGCGAGCGCCAGAGTCGCGCAACTGATAGCGGATTTCATGGGCCGTGTATTGCGGATTGGTATTGACCACTATCAGACCGGCGCGAATCGCGCCGAATATTGCGACCGGGTACTGAAGCACGTTGGGCAGCTGGATGGCAATCCGGTCTCCAGGTTTCAGGTCGGTATGTTGCTGTAAGTAAGCCGCAAAACGCCCCGAGAGTTGGTCGATATCCCTATAGCTAAGAGTATGTTCCATACAGGTGTAGGCGGGGCTGTCGGCGTAACGCCGACAACACTGGTCGAACACCTCAGCCACTGTGTGGTTATAATCAATTGACATGGCTTTCCGCTCCTTTTACTCGGCCGTTAGGTTTCCCGCTTATATGATTATCGACCCGGAACTCCGGAGTTTCAACTATCAACCAGTGATCAACACCGCCAGAATTCAAGCACCCAAGAGCGTCGAGCGGCGCCGCCCTAATTCCGCCAGGGTGCTTCTGGCAAAGAAAATTACTCAAACAGTTTCTCGAGAAACTTCAGAGTTTTCGTCCAGGAGTCGGCATCGGCTTCGGCGTGGTAGCCAATTGGCATATCGAACTTTTCAGCCTTTTGGTCAGCCTCAGGGTTGGTGAAGCTGTGCTTGGCATCGGGATAGCTGTATACCTTGAAATCCGCATCCGCTGAGCGCATTTCCTGTTTGAATTCTTTGACTTGCTGTTCGGGCACCATTGGGTCAGCGCCGCCGGTAAAGACTCTTATTTTGGCTTGAATATCGCCGGCCTCGGCAGGGTTTTCGGTCGCCAACATACCGTGATAGCTCAGTACCGCGTCCAGATCGACTCCGGCGCGTGCCATATGCAGCACCACGCCGCCGCCAAAACACCAGCCCATGGCAGCGATTTGTTCTGGGTTTACTGTGTGGTGATCGCGCAGCAACTCCAATGCTTTGGTAAAGCGCTGTTCTGCGGCTTTCATATTGTTCATCACCGCCTGCATGAATTTCTGCGCTTGTTCGGGATGCTCGGCGGTTTTACCTGAGCCATACATATCTAGAGCAAAGGCGGTGTAACCTTGCTCGGCAAGCATTTCAGCGCGCTTGCGCACATAGTCGTTGTGGCCCCACCATTCGTGCACCAGCAAGACTCCGGGCCGAGGTCCTTCGAACTTATCGTCGTAAGCCAGATAGCCAACAAATTCTTGCCCGTCGACCTCGTATTCGATCTCTTCGGTTTTCAGCTCGGCACTGGCCCAGCCGCTAAAGAGAACCAAAAGCAGTGGCAAATAACACAATCTGCGCATACTCAATCTCCTTTAAGTAGTTAATTCAGCACTGAAGCTCGAATTCGGCTCCAATGCCAGCAGTATAAGGGATAACATCAGAGCTTGGCTCGTCTGTCGCTAGTTCGTCGCCAATGCCACCAGTTCAAGCGTAACCGCCGCGGTAAAACCCCATATTTCAAAATTCTCGTAAATGTACGCCGGAACTCGATAATCCCTTCCCTGGCGTCGATAGGCGTCTACACGAATAGGTTTCGCATTATTAAACCATTCCAGAGGGACCCGGAAGATAGTTTGAATTTCATTGGGGTCGGGAACCAAAACAGAACTGTGAGCAATCACCCCAACGAAGGGCGTGACCAAGGTGCCCTTACTGGTCGAGCGGGAGGCAGTGGCGCCGAGAACACGGATTTGCGAAGCTGGTAAAGCAATTTCTTCATGGGTCTCTCGCAATCCGGTAGCGAGCAGATCCGGATCTTGGGGCTCCCATTTGCCTCCGGGAAAGGCCACCTGACCCGCATGACTGCTCAGCTTGAGCGATCTGAGGGTAAATACCAGCTCGGGCGTGGTGGGATGATCGGTGACCAGAGCCATAACCGCGGCTTGACCGGGATACAAGCCCGGGGAGTCAGTGTGCAAACGGGTCGGGCTCAAGCCTTGACTCAAGCGCTGCAACAACGGCGTCAT
>CAZKCY010000040.1:5539-9491 GCA_964551155.1 uncultured Marinimicrobium sp.
GGCGTCATGAAAACCCAACTCCCGAATCGGACTGTTCCGCTGCCCTAGCTATCCTTAGAGGGTAAGGCGCGAATCTTTAAATATCGGCGAGGCGCCAAAGATCAAAGGCAGGCTCCTCGTAGGGGTGAGCCCGTTTCAAGGCAGCCAGCGCCGCCTCTACCAGCTCATCGGCACACACCATTTCGACTCGGTATTCATCCACTCGCTCGAGTTCGCCGATGTCACCAATAAAAGGATCGCTTCCCTTCATAGGTCTGAATTGACCCTGGCCCAGACTTTGCCAAGCACAGTGTTCGTAGTCACCCAAGCGGCCGGCGCCGGTCGCGAAAACGGCATTTTTTACCGGCTCCAGATATGCCTCAGGCACGAAAAATACCAATTTGTGCATAATCTGATCCTTGCTCCAGCGCCTCTAAAGGGCGCGGTAGAGTATGCCGGGCTCGCAGCGCACCATTTCGAAAAGATCGGTAATACCCGCCAAGCCTTCTGATGAACCCAGAAACAAAGCCCCTCCCGGCTTAAGGGCGGCGTGCAATTTTTGCAATATGCGGCGTTTGAGCTCCGGACTGAAATAAATCAACACATTTCGGCAAAATATTACGTCGAATTTGCCCAGTCCAGTATAGGGGTCGAGCAAATTCCAAGCCTTAAATTCAATCCGCTCTTTAATTTCGGGTTTAACCTGCCAGATATTGTTTTGCGGGGCATCAAAATAACGCGCTAGCCGCTCATCGGAAAGGCCCCGAACTACCGAGAGTCGATCATACTTGGCCTGCCGCGCTTGCTCGAGCACTATCGAGGAGAGATCCGTAGCCACTATTTGAACCGGGCGTGCCAGGGCACCGAGGGTCTGGCGTCGATACTCTTCAACCATAATGCTAATGGAATAGGGTTCCTGTCCGGAAGAGCAAGCGGCCGACCAAATACGAATCGGCCCGGCGGCGCGGTTTTCGCGCTTCATTAGCTCTGGCAGCAAGTTGTTTTTCAAATATTCGTAGGGGTATATATCGCGAAACCAGAAAGTTTCGTTGGTGGTCATGACATCGATGACCTGGTCTTTCAGACGCCGGTTGCGGTTATCCTTAAGAGCCCGCACCAACTCGCTGAAGGAGGCCAACTGATGTTCCTCAAGCAAACGCCGTATGCGATTGGAGACCAAATACTGTTTGTTATCGCCGAGCGCTATACCACAGGCTTCCTGAAGAAAGCTGCGAAAATGGTCAAACTCCGCCTGATCGAAACTGTCGCGCTGGCCGGCCGCGTTACTGGTCATAATCCTCGCTCAAAAGACGCGTGCGTCTGGTCGCTTTCCATCGATATCTTAGACTCGTCAAATTTAAGCCCAACAGGCTGCAGTATAGCTGCCCGAAAGCTTTCCCGCAGGCTTTAAGCGGTGCGAATTTCCGGTTGTCGAACCATTAACGATCCTGGCTCGCGGCCCTCAAATCCTCTCCGGTTATACTCAGTACTCGATCGCTGACCTGTCGCACCAGTTCGTCGGGGTTGTATTTGGCCAGTCATTTATCTGCCCCTACTTTGCGCACCATGGCTTCGTTAAACACCCCGCTGAGTGAGCTGTGCAGCAGCACATAAAGATTCTTAAGCGCGGGGTTATTGCGAATTTCTGCGGTAAACGTATAGCCGTCCATCTCGGGCATTTCGATATCGGAAATCACCATAACCAGCTCTTCAGTGGGATCTTGGCCCTGGGCTATCATCGACAACAGGTACTCCAAGGCTTCACTGCCGTCTTTTTTGACCGTAGTGCGAATTCCCATGGATTCCATCACCCGCTGAATCTGCTTGCGCGCGATGCTTGAGTCGTCCACCACTAGAACGTGTTTTTTGACCACTCGCTGTGCCAGACTCGTATCTAAGGCATCGGGGCTAATATCTTCATTGGCCGGCGCCGCCTCGGCGAGGATTTTCTCCACGTCGATAATTTCCACCAACTGCCCTTCCACTTCTGTGACTGCGGTCAGATAGTGGTTGTCGCCCGCCCCCTTGGGTGGCGGATGAATGTCGCTCCAATTCATATTGACAATACGCTCCACCCCGCGCACCAGAAAACCTTGGGCGGTACGGTTGTATTCGGTGATGATCACGAAGCAATTGGCGATATCGTCCAGGGGCCGCTTGCCCATGGCCAGGTTCATGTCAAGAATCGACATGGTGCCCCCGCGAATGTGGGCCACCCCTCGGACCACGCGATTGCGCCCGGGTATAGCGTTCAGGGGCGGACATTGCAGCACCTCTTTAACCTTGAACACGTTGATGCCATACAACTGCCGGCCGCCCAACCGAAATAGCAGCAGTTCCAACCGGTTTTGACCCACCAACTGGGTGCGCTGGTTTACATTGTCGAGTACGCCCGCCATGCAAAGTCCTCTTCTATGCTCTGTTATTCACAGAGTCAGTTTACCTCAGTCTGTGCCGCGCTCATCGGGTTTTGATCGCAGAAACGCAACTCTTCAATAACGGCACAGTCTTTGCTTTTATATTAATCTAAGGCTTATAGCGGCTGGAAAGCGTCATTCTTTAGGCGCTCTTCAGGCATTCACGGATTCTCGAGCACTCACCCTGTCAGAAGGGGAGAACAAAATGCGCAGACTTAGTAAATCCATTTACCGCCCTATTTCAACCCTGTCCGGATCAAACCGGGCGGGCGCCTTGCTGTTGATGCTGTTATTCCTGACGCCTTCAGCGCTATCGCAGCGTCAGGAACTGGAAATACTGCGCACCGGCGCAGCCGAATTTCTGCAGCAATACTATGCGAAAACCAAGGCGGAACGAGTAGATATCGAGGTCAATCGGCTGGATCCGCGCCTAAATCTCACAGATTGCAGCGCCAATTTAAACTTCAGTGTCAACGACCACCAAAGCTCCGGTGGCAACGTCAGTGTCCATGCTCAATGCCAGGGCCAGCAGCCCTGGGCGCTCTATATACCCGCCCAGGTGGATCTGTACCGACCTGTGGCAGTGGCGGGCCACAACTTAAGCCGTGGGACGATAATCGGTCCGACTGATATAGAAATGGTGTTAAAAAACACCAGCCATTTGCGTCAAGGTTTTGTCGATACACCCGAAAAGGCCCTGGGATTGGAGTTGCGCAGGCCACTGAAACGGGGCGAAGCCTTAAGAGGAGGGGTATTAATCGAACCTTTGGCCGTCAAGCGCGGCGACGAAGTGCGCCTACTGGCGCTCAGCGGGGCGATCCGCGTCAGTGCCCAGGGAACCGCCATGGGCAGCGGGCGAATCGGGGAGCAAATACGCGTTAAGAACAATAACTCCTCTCGCATTGTCAAAGGGGAGATAATCGCCGCCGGACAGGTCAAAATTCTTTTATAGCGTCAATCTTATAAAGGGGCTGGCCTGAAAGGCTAATTCGCTATAACGATAAGTCGTTCACATTTATTGCAAAATAACATTAAAGTTATAAGAATGGCGGCCGAAAGCCAACTGAGGGCCCAATATGGTTCCGTCAGCCTAGGCCGACATCATCGTACAAACCGTTAAACTGCAAGTTGGGGAACAACCATGGTTATTGACTCGAACAACAGTATCAAGCCCGGCAGCACTAGCAGTGGTGCCAATCGCACTGCCAGCGCCAACACTCGCCAAACAGACGCCAGAACCGGTGTCGAGAGCGCTGCTCAGGCGCGGGAAGAAGTCGTCTTGAGCAAAGAAGCCCAAAGCTTGGGGCGCCTCGAAGACAAGATCAACAGCCTGCCCGAGGTCAACAGCGAGCGGGTGGCCGAAATTCGCCAGGCTATTTCCGAAGGCCGGTTTCAAATTAATGCCCAGCGGATTGCTGAGAATATGCTCAACCAAGACGATCTTCTGAGCTAAACCACAAGCCTATACGCCGGTCCCCCAACACCGGCGCCTGGGCTTGTATCTGGACCACGATGATTCACTAGTCAAAGAGCTGAGGTCGCCATGTCTCCCTCCC
>CAZKCY010000040.1:9501-11738 GCA_964551155.1 uncultured Marinimicrobium sp.
TCTGATCGACCAGTTGCAAACGCTTTTGGAGCAAGAGCGCGAGCTGCTCGAGTCCCGCCAGCATCAACCGCTTCAGGCCTTAATAGAAGCAAAGCATCCGATTCTGGAGCAACTGGGCGAACACAGCCGGCAGCGGCAACACTGGCTGCAACAGGCCCAGTTGACTAGCGACCATGAGGGCTGGTTGACCCTTATGGCAGCCAATCCTGCCTCCGAGGCCCTAATTGAGCCCTGGCAGCGCCTAAGCGAGCGCTTCGAGGCTTGTCAGGAACTGAATGAAATCAATGGCAAAATTATAGGCCGTTCCCGTCAAACGCTGGGCCAGCTACTCACTATCCTGCGCGGCCAAGCGGGCGGCCCACAGCTGTACAACGCCCAGGGCTCAACAGCGCCAGAAAGAGGCTCAAGCCGAATCAGCGAAGCTTAAGCACTGTAGTCGCTTCCGTATTATTGAGCTTTATTCAGGCGCCTCACAGTACTGTCGGACAAAGTCACCGTGAGGCGGTAGCTGCTGGACAAACTGGAGAATCGATTCCCGGTATTTACGCAGGTAATCGGTCAACTCTTGTGCCGGCATGATATCCGCTACCGGGTGATAGCCCTTGGGCATTAAGCCCTGACCTAACATCACCTGGTTCCAGGAATTGACTGTGAACAGCTCATCCGCTGAACAAAATATACGCGCAGAGCTTTCATAGAGCGCCAGACGCCGCGCCAGGCTATCCGGCACCGACATGTTTTTACAGTAGCGCCAGAACTCACTGTCGGTTCGGTCGGTCACCTTATAGTGCAGAATGATGAAATCGCGAATGTTCTCAAGCTCCGCCAGAGACTGACGGTTGAACTCGTCCACTTCCAGTGAATTAATGTCGTCCAGCGGAATCAAGCGCAGCAACCGAAAGATGGTCGATGAAATCAGATGAATACTGGTGGATTCAAGCGGCTCAATAAAGCCGCTGGATAAACCTATGGCGATACAATTTTTGTTCCAGGTCTTGAGTCTTCGGCCGGGCCGAAACCTTATCAAACGCGGGTTCTTTAGAGGTTCACCGTCGGCATCCTGCTGCAGGAGCCGGCTCGCCTCTTCATCTACCATATGCGCGCTTGAATAAACCAGCCCGTTGCCCATTCGATGCTGGAGCGGGATTCGCCAACGCCACCCGGATGCATAGGCAATCGAGTGCGTGTAAGGGGACGGCGGCGAATCGAGCCGGGTCTGAAGCGCTACCGCGCTGTCGCAAATCAACCATTTCGACCAGTTCTCATAACCGGTTTTGAGCGCGTCCTCGATCAACAAACCACGAAACCCGGTACAGTCCACGAACAGCTCGCCCTTAATGACTTCACCCGACTCCAAATGCAGGGCCTCGATATATCCGGTAGAGGAATTCAACTCGACATTTTTGATTTTTCCCTCAACGCGTTTTACCCCCCTTTGCTCACTCAACCGGCGCAGATATCTGGCGTAAAGCGTGGCGTCCAGATGGTAGGCGTAATTGACTCGAGGTTTTTTGACTATCGCGAACTTTCCGGCTAAGGCCGCTTTCAGTTCGGGGCAGTAATCGCCAAAAGGCGCATCGATCCCCTCTTTCAAGCCGCGCAACCAAAAGTGCTGAAACTCGCCGGCCCAAGAGGGTTTACCGGTATCGCCAAAGGAGTGGAAATAGTGTTTGCCGATGTCGCGCCAGTTTTCAAAGTTAATACCGAGTTTGAAGGTACCTTGGGTTTCGCGCAAAAACTTCTGCTCGTCGACCCCTATTAGACGATGGAATGACTGCATGGTCGGAATCGTCGCCTCGCCCACTCCGACGGTGCCTATATCATCGGACTCCACCAGGGTGACATCCAGATAATGACCCAGCAGCTTCGACAAGGCGGCCGCTGTCATCCAGCCCGCGGTACCCCCACCGGCTACGATAATCTGTTTGCGGTTTTTGTTATTCAACATAAGTTTCCGATGATCCTGACGTTTTACGCTTTGGAGGCGTCCATTTTCATTATGTGATTTATAAGCTGTCTGTTGGTGGGCAAAGCGGTCATATGCTTTGGGACCAACGACTGAATATGGGCAATATTGCTTAGCCCAAGTTCAAGATTGTCCGAGGCCTTAGGCAAGCTCGGTCGTCGCGGCATAAATCCCATACCATAGAGCACATACTGATAGCTGGCGGCCGGAAAGATTTCTTCTACCTGGATAAAATCCCGAATGTGAGGGGCTCTGTTGCTCCAAAGCGACA